>JAIYCN010000027.1 GCA_027487995.1 Rubrivivax sp.
AAGCTGATGGAGGCGGAAAACCGCCGCAAGGAATTCCGTATCCGTAACTTGGATGTGCAGAGTTTGGATGGCAAAGATGCCGGCTCTCGGTTGTCCCAATCGGTCGCTGAGTTGGAATCTGCGCGGCTTCAGTTGAGGGAGGCAGAGAACGCGCGCGATGAAGCACGGCGCCAACTGGAGGAATTGCGTGGTGGCGGTACGTCCACCACCCAGAGTCTGTTGGCTGAATCAGCGATCAACCTGGCGACACCGGAACTGGATACTCGGATCGACGCGCAGTTGAAGTCCTTGGACGCGCTGTTGCTGCGCTACACCGAGGAACACCCCGATGTAGTGAATGGACGCAAGTTACTTCGCGCTTTGGAGGATCAAAAGCGTACACAGATGGCCGAATTGCGCCGCAAGGCTCTTTCAGCGCCTTCTGCATCCGCGAATCCGGCCAATCCGGCCGTCGCCGAAATCAACCGGCTGCTCTCAAACGCGGAGGTTCAGGTGGCTTCATTGCGGGCGCGTGTCACGGAGTTCTCCTCGCGGGTCGCACAGGCGCGTTCCCTTCTGAAGGTGAACCCTGAGATCGAAGCACAGGCGATCGCCCTCGACCGGGACTACGCCATCAACAAGAAGGCCTACGAAGACTTGCTCGCGCGCCGGCAGTCTGCGGACCTCTCCGGCGATCTGGACGAGGCGGGCTCAGCCGAGTTCCGAGTTATTGATCCGCCGCGCGCTGGCAGCGAGCCTGTTTCGCCCAAGCGACCCCTGCTGCTGGCAGGAGCCCTGGCGGGCGCCCTAGCGGTCGGACTGGGCTTGAGCCTGCTCTTAGCCGAAATCAGGCCCGTCTTCAACGAAGGCAGCCAACTCGCGCAGGCCACCGGCCTGCCGCTACTGGGGGTGGTGTCGGCATCGTTCGATGTGGACGCGATTCGCCACGCCCGCCGCGACATGCTGCGCTTCGTGGGGGCATCTGGTGGTTTGGCCGGGTTCTTCGCGCTCAGTGCGGGGCTGATGTTCTTCCTTTCCTCTCGTGCGGGCTGACCATCATGAGCAACCTCATTGAAAAGGCCGCACAGCGCCTGAACCAACTGCGCCAGTCCGGGGCCTTGCCTCAGGACTCGTTGGCAACGTCGGCGCAGACCGAGCGGCTGTCGGATAGTCCAGAGATCCCGGCGCCGGCAGCCGACTTTCAGTCTGAGAAGGTGGACCTCGACTTGGCTGCACTGGAGCGGTCAGGGTTCGTGGTTCCAAGTGCGCAGCGCTCGCGACGTGGCGAGGAATTTCGCATCATCAAGCGGCCTTTGATTCTCAACGCGGCCGGCAAGGGTGCATCACCCGTACGCCGCGGCAATCTCATCATGGTGTCCAGTGCGCTTCCCGGGGAGGGCAAGAGCTTCACAGCCCTCAACCTGGCACTGAGCATTGCTGCTGAGCTGGACCATACGGTTTTGCTGGTCGATTCCGACGTGGCCCGGCCATCAATGCCGCGGATGCTGGGATTGGACCCTGAGCGCAAAGGCCTTTTGGACCTGCTCAGTGGGTCTGCGTCCATGACTGATGTTCTGCTGCGCACCAATGTGCCCAAGCTCAGCGTGCTGCCCAGCGGCAAGCCCCGCGCGCATGCCACCGAGATGCTGGGAAGTGAGTCGATGAATCAGCTGCTCGAGGAAATGGCGGCCCGCTATGCCGACCGCATCATCATCTTTGACTCGCCGCCCCTGCTGATGACGACCGAAGCCCGTGTGCTGGCTTCTCATGTGGGCCAATTGGTGATGGTCGTTCATGCTGGCCGCACGCTGCAGTCGCAGGTCCGGTCTGCATTGGCTGCTGTGCAGGCCACGCCCGTGCGGTTGATGTTGCTCAACCAGGCCGTGGGCCAGCAGCAGGACGAGTACGGCTACGGTTACAGCTATGGCTACGGGTACGGCTACGGCTACGAGGCCGGTTCAACTCCCAGCAGTGCGGGAGCGTCGCAGGCATGAACGACCTGGTTGCGAAGTGCCATCATGCGCGCAGTCGGCGCATGTCCAGCGTGGCCTTGGCTGCGCTGGCTGTTTTCAGTACGCCGGCCATTTCCCAGCAAATCGGGCCTAGCGGCAGCACGGGCGCGTCCTCCCCAAGGGGGTTCGACGTTGACGCTTCAGCCAGTGTCACCGTCACCTCCATTTCCAGCAGTGCAGTCAGTGCGGGGACCTTGGGCGTTGGTGCCGACCCCCTATTGG
The DNA here is from genome assembly GCA_027487995.1 of Rubrivivax sp. Taxonomy (GTDB): domain Bacteria; phylum Pseudomonadota; class Gammaproteobacteria; order Burkholderiales; family Burkholderiaceae_C; genus RFTU01. The sequence continues at coordinate 2,214 of JAIYCN010000027.1, forward strand.
CTCTGGGGGGCACGGGCGACACCGTGCTGCAGGTCAGCCCCACCCTGAACATCAGCGCGAACACAGCGCGGATTCGCGGAAGCCTGCGCTACGCGTTGAACGCGTATCGCTATCAAGAGCAGGAACAGGCGAACCGTGTGGCCCACAGCATCGAGGGCAGGGGCTCTCTCGAGGCCATTGAAGACAGTGCGTTTGTTGACGTGAGCCTCCGGCGCGCTGAGCAGGCTCAATCGGCCTTCGCTACGCCCATATTGACGTCTGTCCTTCCGACAGCCAATCGTGTCGAGGTGACCAACGCGTCCATATCACCTTATCTGACGGGGCGGTTGCTGCAGTCCGTGGACCTGCTGGCCCGTTACACCCACGCTGTTTCCGATACTTCCACGGCGTCCGGGGTATCGGCTGTGCAGGCGGTCACGCCTGCATTGGGACGGCTCACGACCGACTCTCTGGACCTGAGAGCGTCAGGCGGTGGGATCTTGGGCTGGAGCTTGGCTTATCAGGATGCCCGCCGAGGCTACAACCTGGGGCGCAGCATCGAAACCAGCAGGGCTGACGCCGTGGTGACCTATCGGCCTGATGTCGACTGGCAGCTTCGTGCGGGCATCGGCGTTGAGGAAAACAACGTACTGGCCACCTCTCTTCAACGCTACAGCACAGCGCTGGTCGGGGTTCGTTGGACACCCTCACCCCGTACGACAGCTGAGGCCGAAGCCAGTGACCGCTTCTTTGGCCGGGGCCACCGTTTCGTTCTGCAGCATCAGATGGCCCGCACCGTGATTCGCCTTTCGGATTCGCGCGATGTGGCCAGCCAGTTGGGTGGTGCTTCAGCGCGGCCTGGTGAGCCGACCACGCTGCTGGAAGAACTGCTGCGTTCAAATACGCTGCGCGGTTCAGGCACGGCCGCAGAGCGAGAGCAGTTGATTCTGGATGGCCTGCGGCGGGCTGGCATCGACCCTGCCCAATCCTTGACGGCTGGATCACTCAACGCCACACCCAGTGCCGTGCGTCGTCAGGAATTGTTTCTGGGCTACTCCGGCCTTCGCCTCAGTGCTTCGGTGAGTGCCTTCACCAGTACGGCAAGGCGCCTGGGTAGCCCCCTGAATCCGTTCGAGGACCTGGCGCTGGCACCGGAAGTTCGCCAGCGTGGGGCAACGGCCGCTATCGGCTGGCGGCTTTCTCCCACCAGTGCGCTGAATCTGAACGTGCGCGGTATTCAAACGCCTGCCACCGGCGTGTTGGCTTCGGTGGAGCAGCGCGCGGCGGGGGTGGGGTACAGCACCACGGTGGGCCGTCAGTCCAACCTGGCGCTCAACCTGCAGCGCGTGGAATTCAGCAACGGGGCTGCTGCCGGTCGCGCCGCTTTGCAGCGCGAGTCCAACGTGGTGTCAGCCACCTTCAATATGCGGTTCTAGCCGTGTACGAAAGTTTCTATGGCCTGAGCGCCAAGCCTTTCAAGCTCAACCCCGATCCGGGGTTCTACTTCGGGAGCACGCAGCACAGCCGGGCGCGGGCCTACCTGGAGTACGGCGTTTCGCGCAACGAGGGTTTCATCGTCATCACCGGTGAGATTGGTGCCGGCAAGACCACCGTGCTGCGCAGCCTCATCGAGAGCCTGGACGGCACCAACGTGGTGGTGGGTCATTTGGTGACCACACAATTGGACGACCAGGATGTGCTGCGCATGGTGGGGGCGGCTTTCGGGGTGCCGGTCAAGGATGTGCCCAAGGCCATGCTGCTGGGCAACATTGAAGCCTTCCTGATCACCCAGGCCACACAGGGCAAGCGTTGCCTGCTGGTGGTGGACGAGGCGCAGAACCTGACCAGCCGCGCGGTGGAGGAGTTGCGCATGCTCAGCAACTTTCAGCTGGGCACCGAATCACTTCTTCAAAGCTTTCTGGTGGGTCAGCCCGAGTTCCGGCAAATCCTGCAACAACCCGACATGGAGCAGTTTCGCCAGCGCGTGGCGGCCACCTGCCACATCGGTCCGCTGGATGAAGCCGAAACACAGGCCTATGTGCGCCACCGGCTGAGTGCGGCCGGCGCGCAGGAAAAACCCAGCTTCGACGACGCTGCGTTCACTGAATTGCACCGCGCCACGGGCGGCGTCCCGCGCCGGATCAACTCGCTGATGGACCGCCTGCTGCTGTCAGGCTACCTGACCGAGGTGGTGCACTTCGGTGCCGAAGAGGTGGCCGGCGTCGCGCGTGAGCTTCGTGAGGAGTCGCATGTGCCGGTGGCGGCGGGGAACGTGGATGGCGCGCGCACTGCGGGCGGGCCACCTGCGGGCCATCTACTTCCGGTTCTGCGGGAAGTGCTGGCCGTGGGCGAGCGCGCTCGACGGCTGCCGGTGATGGCGGTGAACAGCCTCGACCAGCGGTTGACCGATGTGCAGGCCCAATCCCTGAGCGAACGCATGGACCGCCTGGAGGATGCATTGGTGCGTCTGGAGCGGCATCAGGAACGGCAAAACGCGCTGTTGCAAGAGTTGGTGGCGGCGCTTACGGAGCGTGATGACGCCCACTTCGGCCCGGTGCAGGAGGTCAAGAGCGCATGAGTGCATCCATTCGTCCCGTGATGTGCGTGGTGGGCGCGCGTCCGAACTTCATGAAGATGGCGCCCATCCTGCGTGCATTCGAGGCTCACAACCCTCGCATCCCAGCACTGCTGGTGCACACGGGTCAGCACTATGACCAGGCGATGAGTGACCAGCTCTTTGCCGACTTGCGATTGCCGCCGCCCGACATCAACCTGGAGGTGGGCTCGGGTACGCATGCCGTACAGACGGCTGAGATCATGAAGCGCTTTGAGCCTGCGCTTGATGAACACAAGCCCAGTTGCGTGTTGGTGGTGGGGGATGTGAACTCCACCATCGCCTGCAGTCTGGTGGCGTCCAAGAAGCGAATTCCCGTGGTGCATGTGGAGGCAGGCCTGCGCAGCGGCGACCGCGCCATGCCTGAAGAAATCAACCGAGTGTTGACCGATCAGATTTCTGACCGCCTGTACACCACCGAGCTCAGCGCCTTGGGTAACCTGAAGCGCGAGGGCATCAGCGAAGACCGAGTCTGCTTTGCGGGCAATGTGATGATCGACTCGCTGCTGGACAGCCGTGAGAGAGCACGCGCGCCGGGCCTTACCCTGGCACAGCATGGCCATGATCCGGCATTCGTCCAACAGCCGCAGGGCTATGGCTTGGTGACGATGCACCGCCCGTCCAACGTGGACAACCCCCAAACCTTGGCACTCTTGTTGCGCGTGCTTGATGAAGTCGTGCAGCAGCTGCCGCTGGTGTTTGCGCTGCACCCGCGTACCCGCAGCAACATCGACAAGTTCGGTCTGCAAGGTCATTTGAATGCCCAACGCACCGTGGTGTTGCCGCCCCAGGGCTATCTGGAAACCGTGGGCCTGATGGACCACGCTCGGCTGGTCTTGACCGACTCGGGCGGCCTGCAGGAGGAAACCACAGCGCTGGGCGTGCCCTGCCTGACGATGCGCGAAAACACAGAGCGTCCCATTACGGTGGAGCAGGGCACCAACACCATGGTCGGGCGCAACCCGCAGGCCATTCTGCAAGGCGTGCGAGACATTCTGGAGGGCCGGGGCAAGGCCGGCCGAGTGCCCGAATACTGGGACGGTCGGGCTGCCCAGCGCATCGCGGCTGACCTGTACAACTGGTTGGGTTGACCGTCATGAGCGCACAGGCCATCCGCAACGCCATGACCATCGATGTGGAAGATTACTTCCAGGTTTCCGCATTGGCGCCCTACATCGGCCGGGCGGATTGGGACACGCGCGAATGCAGGGTGGAGCGCAACGTGTCGCTGATCCTGCAGATGCTGGATGAGGCGGGCGTGAAGGCCACCTTCTTCACGCTGGGTTGGATCGCGCAGCGCTACCCGGGCGTGGTGCAAGACATCGTGGCGCAGGGGCACGAGATGGCCAGCCACGGCTATGGCCATGAGCGGGCCAGCGACCTCAGCCCCGATGCCTTCAGCCAAGATATTGTGCGCGCCAAGCATCTGCTGGAAGACATCGGTGGTCAGCCGGTGCTGGGTTACCGGGCCCCCAGCTTCTCGATTGGGGCGTCCAACCCCTGGGCCTTTGACCGGCTGGCGCGGGCCGGTTACCGGTACAGCTCCAGCGTGTACCCGGTCAAGCACGACCACTACGGCATGCCTGATGCGCCCCGCTTTGCCTATCAGCCCATCGACGGCTTGCTGGAAGTACCGCCTTCCACCGTGCGATTGGGACAGCGCAATTTCCCTTCCAGCGGCGGCGGATTTTTTCGCTTGTTGCCCTATGGGGTGTCCAAGCGCCTGGTGCAGCGGGTCAATGAAGCGGATGCACAGCCGGCCATCTTCTACTTCCATCCTTGGGAAGTGGACCCACAGCAGCCGCGCATACCCGGCATTGATGCCAAGACACGGTTTCGCCATTACGTGAACCTGGGTCGCAACGAAGCCAAACTGCGCCGCCTGCTCAAGGATTTTGCGTGGGGGCGGATGGATGAAATTTTCCTTGCGCAGCAATCTGGCGCGCGCCCTGAGGCTGTGCAAGGCGTTGCGCCGCGCGGCCAAGCCTGCGCCGGCACGGCTGCACAGGTAGGTTGAGCGCCATGGTTCAGGTGTACCGGCTGCCTGACGGCCCTTCAGCACAGCGCTCGGCTTGGGATGCCTACGTGGGCAGGGCTGAAGGTGCAACCTTCTTTCACCTCAGTTCCTGGCAAGACATCCTCGAGCGGGTGTTTCGGCACCCCACCCACTACCTCTACACCACGGCCGATGATTCGCCCGATGGGCCCATCACCGGTGTCCTGCCTTTGGCGCATGTGCGCAGCTGGCTGTTTGGTGGTGCGCTGACGAGCTTGCCGTTTGGCGTGTATGGGGGTGTGGTGGCCGCTGATGATGCCAGTGCGGCCGCACTCATGCAGCAGGCCGAGACGCTGGGCGGGCAACTGCGCGTACCCCATCTGGAACTGCGCCACTTGCAACAGCGGTGCCCGCAGTGGCCGCAGCAAGACCTGTATGTCACGTTCCGCAAGCCCATCTTGCCGGAAGAGGAAGCGAACATGCTGGCCATCCCGCGCAAGCAGCGGGCCATGGTGCGCAAGGGCATCAAGAACGGGCTGCGCAGCGTAATCGACACCGAGGCGGGCGGGCCAGGAGTGCAACGATTCTTCGACCTCTACGCCGACAACGTACACCGCCACGGCACACCAGCGCTGCCACGCGCCTACTTCCAGGCGCTGTTGCAGGCGTTTGGTTCGGCGGTGGAGGTGCTGACGGTTGAAGATGCCCAGGGCCGACCGGTGAGTTCGGTGTTGAGCTTCTATTTCCGCAACGAGGTATTGCCCTACTACGCTGGTGATGCGTTGGCGGCCCGTGACCTGGCGGCCAACGACTTCAAGTACTGGGAATTGATGCGTCGGGCCTGCGCGCGTGGAATTGGCGTGTTCGACTACGGGCGCAGCAAGCGGGGAACCGGCAGCTTCGATTTCAAGAAGAACTGGGGTTTCGAGCCGCAACCGCTGCATTACGAGTACCGCTTGTTCACGCGCGACGCCATCCCGCAGCACAACCCGAACAACCCCAAGTACAAGTTGTTGATTGAGGCGTGGCGACGGATGCCGCTGGCACTGGCCAATCGGCTGGGCCCGCACTTGGTGCGCAGCCTGGGTTGAGGTAGCCGATCATGGCTCGAGTGCTGTACCTCGTTCATCGAATGCCCTACCCGCCGGACAAGGGGGACAAGGTGCGTTCGTACCACCTGCTGCGGCACTTGGCTCGTCAGCATGAGGTTTATCTGGGCACTTTCGTGGATGACCCGCAGGACTTCGCCCATCTGCCGATGCTTCGTCGTTGGTGTGCCGAAGTCCATGCACAACCGCTGAACCCGCGGATGGCGCGCGTTCGAAGCCTCAGTGGCCTCTTGCGCGGCGAGGCCCTGACACTGGCCTACTATCGCAGCGCGCACATGATGCGGTGGGTTCGCGAAGTGGTGCAGCGGGTGCGGCCGGATGTGTCCGTGGTGTTTTCATCCTCCATGGCCCCTTATGCGCTGGAGGCTGCATCTGCTACGCCGCTAATCCTGGATTTTGTGGATATGGATTCGGCCAAGTGGTCGGAATACGCACAGCGTCATCGCCAACCCTTGGCCTGGGTGTATGCGCGGGAGGGCCGTCTGTTGGGCGGCTATGAACGCCAAGTCGCCCGCTTGGCGCAGCACGCCTATTTCGTGGCCGAGCAGGAGTGTGGACTCTTTCTGCAGCAGGCGCCGGACTGCGCCCCCCGGGTGCGAGCGGTGGGCAATGGCGTGGATGCCGACCATTTCAGCCCCGGTCTGGACTTGCCCAACCCCTTTGCCGATGGCGAGCGTGCCGTGGTGTTCACCGGCGCCATGGACTATTGGCCCAATGTGGACGCGGTGGTGTGGTTTGCGCAGGAGATCCTGCCGCACCTGGTCCAGCGCTTTCCAGCGGTGCGCTTCCATATCGTGGGCCGTGGCCCGACTGAAGCGGTGCGTGCGCTGCAGGGTGAGCGGGTTCGCGTCACGGGAACCGTTCCCGATGTGCGGCCCTATCTGCGCCACGCTGCTGCCGTGGTGGCGCCCATGCGCCTGGCCCGCGGCATTCAGAACAAGGTGCTGGAGGGCATGGCCATGGGC
>JAIYCN010000302.1 GCA_027487995.1 Rubrivivax sp.
AGTACGGGCCCGCCTGCCCCATGAGCCACAGGACCAGGGCCAGCAGCGGTGTCATCAGGACCAGCGTCAGCGCAGTTCCCTTGAGCGCATCGACCACGTAGTCGCGCAGGCTCATGCGGTTGAATCCGAAGCGCTGCTCCACACCAAAGTGCCGCCACAGGTCCAGTGGCATCTCGATGATGCCGCCAATCAGCGCGATGCCCAGCAGCAGCGCCACCTGATAGGCCAGGGCCGATGTCATGCCCGGTGCTGGGTCGAATATCCAGGCCCGCAGGGCGCCATTGAGTGCGTCCAGTCCCCCCAACAGCGTCCAGCCCAGAAGCACCGCGGCTTCCAGCGCGACGCCCGCAAATTCGAGGCGAGATTTGGCGGTGCTGTAGTCGGCCGCGCGTTGGTGATCGGCCAGCGAGATTCGGTCAGCAAAGCCGCCGGGCACCGCTGTTCGGTGGGATTGAATGTGCCGCACCTGGCGGGACAGCAACCACAGTCGGACGGTCGCCTGCAGCAGGATCAGCGCTGCGAGTGCCACACTCAGCATCTGAGGGGTACTTTCTGAAACCACGGTCGTCATGGTTGCAGTGTAGGACTGCGACAATCACCTCGCCTGATCACACCCATCCCGACATGACTGCACCCGCACTGATCCAACACGAAAGCAACCTGATCTGGATTGATCTGGAAATGACGGGTTTGTCCCCGACCACCGACCGGATTTTGGAAATCGGGGTGGTGGTGACCGACGCCCAGTTGACGGTGCGCGTGGAAGGGCCTGTGTTGGCCATTCACCAGACCGATGCGGTGCTCGACGGCATGGACGCCTGGAACAAGGGCACGCATGGCAAGAGTGGGTTGATCGACCGCGTGCGCGCCTCCACCGTCACCGAGGAAGCGGCCCAGGCCACGGTCATTGAGTGGCTTTCAACCGTGGTGCCTCGGGGCAAGAGCCCCATGTGCGGCAATTCGATCTGCCAGGACCGGCGTTTCCTGGCGCAGTACATGCCCGAACTGGAGCGCTTCTTCCACTATCGCAACCTTGACGTGAGCACCCTCAAGGAGCTGGCACGACGTTGGAAGCCGCAGATTCTTGACGGTTTCAAGAAGGCACAGGCGCATACCGCGCTGGCCGACATCCACGAGTCGATCGATGAGCTGGCGTACTACCGCCAGCACTTTCTGTTGCCTTGATCCGTGAATCTCAAGGTGCGTCGGATGGTCAACCGTTGACCGCCAGCAGCTCCACCTCGAACACCAAGGTGGCATTGGGCGGAATCACGCCGCCGGCCCCATAGGCCCCGTAGCCCAGTTCCGGCGGAATTGTCAGCACGCGGGTGCCGCCCACCTGCATGCCGGCCACGCCCAGGTCCCAACCCTGGATCACCATGCCCGCACCCAGGCTGAATTCGAAGGGGTCACCCCGGCCCTTGCTGCTGTCGAACTGACGGCCACGGCCGTTGGTGGCCTGCGGGTCATGCAGCCAGCCGGTGTAATGGACGGTCACGTCGTGGCCTGCCTGCGCGGTGGCGCCCGAGCCGACGGTCACATCGTCGATCTGCAGGCCGCTGGGGGTGGTGGTCATGGAGTAGCTCCTGTTGTTCAGGCCTGCATCCTAAAGCCTTCCGAGAGCGGGCGCCGTCCTGCACCACCGCTGCCCCCAGGCCTCGATGGCCAGCTCCAGCCAGCGATTCACAGTGGGCTCTTCCACCGCAGCGGGGTTGTCGCCCCCCACTTCAAGTTCCAGCACTCGTGCCGCGGCGCGCAAGGCGTGCAGCGGATCATGCACATCCACCGCCTGGGCACCAGTTTGCTTCGACAGCTTCTGCCCGTCAGGGCTGAGCACCAATGCCGTGTGCAAGTAATCCGGCGTGGGCAGGCCCAACAAGTTCTGCAGGTGTTGTTGGCGGGGCGTGTTGTCGGCCAGATCTTCACCTCGCACCACATGCGTGATCCCTTGAAGGCCATCATCGACCACCACGGCCAATTGATAGGCCCACAGGCCATCGGAACGCTTGATGACGAAGTCGCCGATCTGCGCCTCCAGGTCCTGTTGCTGTGACCCCAGGCGCCGGTCATGCCAGCGCCAGTCATTCATCCCTTGGACGCGAGCACGCCAAGCCCGCACACCACGTCCCTGCGTGCCCGCGCGGCAGGTGCCGGGATACACGGCCATGGCATGGCGCTCGCGGGCCTGTCCGGCCGCAGCCAATGCGCGCTCAATGTCCTGGCGACTGCAGGCACACCCGTAGGCGTGACCCTTCGCACACAACACATTCAGTGCGGCCTCGTAATGAAGGGTTCGTTTGGACTGCCACTGCACCGGTTCGTCGGGCTGCAGGCCCAGACACGCCAGTTGCCGGAGGATGAGGGCAGCGGCACCGGCCGCGCAGCGCGGCGTGTCGGTGTCCTCGATCCGGACCAACCATTGCCCGCGATGAGCCCTTGCGTCGAGCCAACTGGCCAAGGCCGCGACCACCGAGCCTGCGTGCAGCGGCCCGGTGGGCGAGGGCGCAAAACGGCCGCGGTAGGGTGCCAACCTTGAGTCCGCCGCGCTCACAGCCGCGTCAACAGCGCATGGCGTGTGGTGGCGCTGGCCAGCTGTCCCAGCCACCACTGCAGGGCCATTCCCAGGGATGCGGTACCGGGCCCGCTGCTGGCGCGCCAGGCGTAGCCGAAGCTCGCTGGGGTGCTCGTGCGGCGGACCGCGCGTGTCACCAGATGGCCTTCGGCAAGGGCCTGCCGAATCCAAGGCTCCGGCATGAAGCCCACGCCCAAGCCGCGCAGCAGAGCCTGCAGTTTGTCGTGCTGGCTGTCCACCGTGAGCACATCCTGGCCTGGCAACAGGTTCACCGTGATGGGCGACAGGCGAGAGGCGGAATCGGCCACCGCGACAGCCCGGAACCGCGCCAGGGTCTCATCGGGAATGGGTTCCTCTGCGGCGGCCAAAGGATGGTGTGGGCTGACGGTGAGCATGAAGGGCAATTCGCCCAGGGGCTGAACCTCAATGCCAGGTGTGGGGCTCGCGCTGTTGAGGGCCACACCGAGCGCCAGATCGGCCTGTCCCGACAGCAGGGCATCCCAGGTACCGGCCAGCACTTCGGTTCGCAGCCGCAACCGTGTGGGCGGCGGGCCCTCTGCGGATTCGGCATAGAAGGCCTCCACCAACTCGAGCATCGTCACCGGGGACAGCACGCCGTCCACCGCGATGGTGAGCTCGGTTTCCCAGCCCGTGGCCACGCGGCGCACGCGGTTGGCCACGCCGGCCATCTCGGCCAACAAGCGGCGTCCCTCGGTCAACAACTCCTGCCCGGCTGCCGTGAGCTTGGCCTGCCCGGAGCGGCGGTCGAAGAGCAGCACGTCCAGCGCATCTTCCAACTGGCGCACGCTGTAGGTGAGGGCCGAGGGCACCCGCCCAAGTTCACGCGCCGCTGCCGCAAAGCTCCCATTGCGGGCGATGGCGTCCATCATCAGCAAGGCGTCGGGCGTGAGCGAAAGGTGTTTGTCGGCCATGGCTTCATCTTATTTGAACGCCCGCCTCAACCTGCTTGGCGGAGGTCAGGGCCTTCGACGCCTACAGTTTGGAGATGAATCAACCCGGGGATGGACGATGATCAGATTGCGACGCGCCGAGGACCGCGGGCACGCCGACCACGGGTGGCTGCGCAGCGCCCACAGCTTCTCATTTGGGTCCTACCAGGACCCTCGTCACATGGGCTTTGGCAACCTGCGCGTCATCAATGAGGACCGCGTGGCACCCGGCACCGGTTTTGCCACCCATGGGCACCGCGACATGGAAATCGTGAGCGTGGTGCTGGACGGGACTTTGGGCCATCAAGACAGCCTGGGGCACGGTTCTACCATTGGCCGCGGTGAAGTGCAGCGCATGAGCGCCGGCACCGGTATTCGCCACAGCGAGCACAACCATGAGCAGGCCCGTGAGACGCACTTCCTGCAGATCTGGTTTCTGCCCGATGCACCGGGCGGCGAGCCCGGCTACGAGCAGCGGCACTTTCCAGACAGTGAGAAGCAAGGCAGGCTCAGACTGTTGGTCAGCCCCGATGGTGCCGAGGGTTCCGTGTCGATGGGTGCTGATGCGCGCCTTTATGGCGGGCTGTTCAATCGAGATCCAGCCCTGGATTGGGACTTGGACGACACCCGCCTCACCTATGTGCATCTGGTACGCGGCGCCATGACCATCAACGGACAACCGCTCAAGGCCGGGGATGCACTGTTGTTGGAACGCGAGCCGAAACTGCGCCTGGAAGACGGCGCAGACGCGGAGATCCTGGTGTTCGACCTGGCGCCTCTGGGCGCAAGCCGCTGATCAGCGGTTCACCGCCAATGCCTGGGGATTGACGACGTTGGTAGGCGTGCCCGCCAAGAACTGCAGGACGTTGTCGAAGGCGGCCGAGAAGTACAGCTCGTAGCTTTCCTTCTCCACGTAGCCGATGTGCGGCGTGCAGATGGCGTTTTCCAGGCGAAGGAGCGGGTGACCAGACAGCGGGGGCTCGGACTCGAAGACATCCACGGCCGTGAGCCCAGGGCGACCCCGGTTGAGCCCCGCCACCAGGGAACCCTCTTCGATGAGCTCTGCCCTCGAGGTGTTCACCAGCACCGACGTGGGCTTCATGAGCGACAGGTCCGCCAGGGTGACGATGCCCCGGGTGGTGTCCGACAGGCGCAGATGCAGGCTCAACACGTCGCTCTGCGAAAAAAGATCTTCGCGCGAAGCCACGGCCTCCAACCCATCTCCCATGGCCCGGCGTCGGGAAGTTTCACTGCCCCAGACGATGACGCGCATTCCAAACGCCACGCCGTACTGGGCCACCATGGCGCCGA
>JAIYCN010000410.1 GCA_027487995.1 Rubrivivax sp.
CCACCCAGATCGGTCTGGAGGAGCTCTTCCCCAATGAAGAGAACCCCTTCCCCTGGATGAGCGAAATGATCGACCTGAAGAAGGAGCGCAACTTTTTCGAAACCCGCGTCATCGAGTACCAAACCGGTGGCGCATTGAGTTGGGATTGACGGTCAGCGGGCACGCCTTGCGGGGTGCTTGCAGTCGTTGATCTCACCTGATCCGGCGAAGCCGGCCAGTCTTCCACAGAGAAGTCAGCCGTCTGCGCCTTTGGAATTCAAGGCACCGTCGAGTCGAGGGCCTGCACCTTCGGGTGTTGGTCTTTGCAACAAGCCGGGCCTTGAATCGCCGTGCATGAGCTCGTGCACGGTGCTCTTTGCAACTTGATCAAGGAGATCGATATGGCAACTGCGAAAAAAGCCCCGGCCAAGAAGGCCGCTGTGAAGAAGCCGGCCGCCAAGAAGGCCGCTGTGAAGAAGCCGGCCGCCAAGAAGGCTGCACCGGCCAAGAAGGCCGCTGTGAAGAAGCCGGCTGCCAAGAAGGCTGTGGCCAAGAAGGCACCGGCGAAGAAGGCCGCGGCGAAGAAGCCGGCTGCGAAGAAGGCTGCACCGGCCAAGAAGGCTGCTGCCAAGAAGGCCGCACCCAAGAAGGCTGCTGCGAAGCCTGCTGCAAAGAAGGCTGCCAAGAAGCCTGCTGCGAAGAAGGCCGCTGCCCCTGCTGCCCCTGCTGCCCCTGCAGCGAAGACAGCACTGAGCCCCGCGGCTGCCTGGCCGTTCCCCACGGGCAACAAGCCCTGAGGCCAAGCAGGGGCTGGATGCCCTCGGGTGTCCAGCCCTTCGCACCTGATGATCTGACCGCTCGCGGTCAGGTTGACTCCGAACCCGGCTCCGGCCGGGTTTTTTCTTTTGGTCGCGCGTTTCGCATGAATCGCCGATATCACTGCAATCGCCGAAATCGCTCAATAAGTCACGTGTTCTGCCGATAGATCACCAGAGGGTGCGCGGCGGTAACGGTGCCCCCAAACAGGGAGCACACGATGAAGCGGAGCACCGGGCCAGAGCGCCTGTGGGGCCAGGGGTTGCCTTTGCGCGGCCTGAGAGCCAGCGTCAAACAACCGGCGGGGCCAATGTCGAGGCGAATGGCGGTCGCGACCGGGACAGGTCTCCTCGTCTTTTGCAGTTTGTTGGTCACGGCGCCGACGAAGGCGAGCGAGCGTCTGTTGGTCTGGGCGCGAACGGGCGTCACCGAGCAGGACCTCGGCAAGGGGCTGGCACCCTACCGCCTTCAGCGCAAGCGGCTCGGCGGACAAGGCTGGCATGTCCTGACCCTGCCCAAGGGCATGCGTGCCACCGACATGCGCCGGCGCTTGCATCAGCACCCATGGTTCCAGCACGTGGAAGAAGACCGGCTGCACCCCTTGAGCCAGGTCTACAACGACACCTTCTTCAGCAGCTTGTGGCACCTGGAGCGGCTATCGGCCATACCAGCCTGGGCCAACGCCACCGGCATGGGTCGTGGTGTCACCGTGGCCGTCGTCGACACGGGCGTTCAAGCCGATCACCCGGACCTCTTGGGTGCCCTGCTGCCGGGGTGGAACGTGGTGGACGGCACCTCCCAGGCGACCGATGCGCATGGCCACGGCACATCCGTGGCAGGGTTGTTGGCCGCCCGCATCAACAATGGCGTGGGCGTGGCCGGGCTCGCCGCCGGTGCCCGCATCCTGCCCATTCGGGTGAGCCAGGCCGACGGCAGTGCCCGCACGAGTGACATCGCCATGGGCATCCAGTGGGCGGCGGAACGGGGTGCCCGTGTCGTCAATGTCAGCTTTGACGGCGTGATGGGCAGCATGGTCATCCGCTCGGCTGCGCAGGCCTTGTTCCGGCAGGGCGGATTGTTGGTGGCGGCCGCCGGCAATCGGGGGCAACAGGACACCTACACGGTGCAGCCTGGCCTGATGGTGGTGGGGGCCCTGGATGAGCGTGACATGCGACCGGCATGGGCCACCTATGGTGAACACTTGGCCCTGGCTGCACCGGGTGACGGCTTGTGGACCACTGGACTGGGCGGTGGCTACCGGGTGGTCTGGGGTACCTCCTTTGCGTCACCCTTGGTGGCGGCCGCCGCGGCTTTGGTTTGGGAGGCCGCACCGGCTGCATCGGCCGCACAGGTGGAGCAGTGGCTGCGTGAATCAGCCGTCGACTTGGGTATACAGGGCCCAGATGTCCAGACCGGGCATGGACGATTGAACGCCGCCGCCGCCGTGGCCGCCGCGCGACGATGGCATCTGGCCCAGGCAGCCCCTGCGAACGCGACGGGTTCGACGCAGCCGCCGCAGGTCACCAGCAATGGTGGCACGGTGCAGTCCACCTCCACCAGCGTCACCACGACACCCGCGCCATCCCAGATGCCCGGAACAACAGGCTCCAACGGCAATGCTTGGCTCGGGTTGGATGTCGACACGACCTTGGCGCCGTTGGTGTCCACCGTGCAGCTTTCGATTGGCGGGCAAACCCTGTTGGTCGACACATCGCCACCCTTTGCGTTCACGCTGAACCTGCAGGACCTGCCGCGGGGCCTGCTGCGGGTGCGCCTGCAGGGACTCAATGTTCAAGGTTCAGTCATCGCGCAGGCCGAAATCGAGGTGTCCAACACCCTCAGCAGCCTCATCGTCTCGGGCGTTCGGTTGACGCCGCTGGCGACCTCCGATGCAGCGGCACCCATGACCGCCACCACCCCTCCCACCCGAACCGGAACCGGTTGGTCGGCGCTGCGCCGCACGGACGCAGGGCGCATTCGACAGTAGCCAGCCTGCTCAAGGCACTGGCATCCAGCCCAGTGCCGGACTCAGGGCGACCGGTGCTCGGGCCTGAGCCGGCTGTTGCGCGGCACGCCGGCCAACAGGAACTCCATCTGATCGGCCAGGATGCGGCGCCCGCGCAGGATCATGTCCTCGTGCAAGCTGGGGATGTAGGGCACGTACAGCGGGTGCATGCCGGACTCTTCGGGTAGGCGGTTGCCCTTGCGGCCGTTGCAGGTGCGGCAGGCCGTGATGCAGTTCATCCAGGAATCCTGCCCTCCCCGTGAGGTGGGGATGATGTGTTCCCGCGTGAGGTCCTCGTGCCGAAACAGGCCACCGCAGTAGGCGCACAACTGACGGTCACGCGCGAAAAGCTTGGGGTTGCTGAGTGTGGGCACCTGGCGCCAGGCGCGTGAAGGCACCGCGCCGCGAACGGCAATGATGGGGTGCAGGTCGATGCGGCTTTGCAGACCGGTGCCCCGCTGCCAACCGCCCCTCAACACCCGAAACGCGTCGCCCAGTGTCCACGCCACGGCATCCGTGGCGTAGAGAACCGCCGCTTCACGCGCGGTGAGCCAAGCCTGTGGCCGGCCCGAGCAATCCAATTGGAGAACATCCATGCGTCCACCCCTTGGCTCTCGAGCGTAGCCCATGCCTGCGTCGGGCTCAACAGGGTGGGCCCGGGGATGGTCTGTCAATGTGGCTTTGGCGCGGCGTTCATCGTCCCGCCACAAAAAGTCACGCAAATCCCGAGGCGACCCTCTAACGCGATCGTGAAGCCCGTGTGATCATTCAAAATAGAACGATCGTTCGTAATATTTCGGATTCATGACCACCCGAGAAACCCCGCCGCCGGCGCGTGTCACACCCCCTGAGCGGACCGAACGCAGCCCTCAACTCAAGGGCCAGCAGACCCGCTCCGCCATCCTGGAGGCCGCTCTGGGATTGGCTTCGCACGTGGGCCTGGAGGGTTTGTCCATCGGCGCCTTGGCCGAGATGACGGGGATGAGCAAGTCGGGTGTGTTTGCGCATTTCGGCTCGCGCGAGGAACTGCAGATTTCCGTCATCCGCGAGTACCACGCCAAGTTCGAGGAAGAGGTGTTCTACCCGGCCATCAAGGACGAACGGGGTATGGCCCGTCTGCAGGCCCTGTTCCGACGCTGGGTGAAGCGGGTGTCGGTGGAACTGGACTCGGGGTGCATCTACATCAGCGGCGCTGTTGAATTTGACGATCGACCGGGCCCGGTTCGCGATGCGCTGGCCGACATGGTGCGCGCCTGGCACCGCGCATTGGAGCGGGCCATTCGCTTGGCCATCGAGGTCGGACACCTGAAACCGGACACCGATTCCACGCAAATTCTGTTCGAACTGCACGGTTTGATCCTGGCGCTTCACCACGACGCGCGGTTTTTGCGCAACCCTGGCGCCCTTGTGCGCGCGCAAGCCGGCTTCAGACGGATCACCGAGCCCTGTCTCACCGAAACAGGGCGGATGGCGATGGGCGCCAGGGCCTTGGACGATTCGGGAACTTCACCGCACCGAATTCCAACAGACATCCCTCACGCATAACGAGCTTCACGCAACTCAAGCACCACACAAGGAGAACCTGAGATGGCCACCTACACCCCCCCGCTGCGCGACATGCAGTTCATCATGCACGAGCTCCTGGACGTGGGCTCAGCCCTGAGCGAACTGCCGCCTCATGCCGACCTGGATGCCGACACCATCAATGCGGTGCTGGAAGAAGGCGGCAAATTCGCCTCGGAGGTGCTGCAACCGCTGAACGCGGTGGGCGACCGCGAGGGCTGCAAGCTCGACAAAACCACGCATGAGGTCACCCCGCCCACGGGCTTCAAGGACGCCTACGCGAAGTATGTGGAGGGCGGCTGGCCGGCGCTGAGTTGCGACCCGGCCTTTGGCGGCCAGGGCCTGCCGCACGCGGTGAACCAGTGCTTCTACGAGATGCTCAACAGCGCCAACCAGGCGTGGACGATGTACCCGGGCCTCACGCATGGTGCCTACGAATGCCTGCACGCGCATGGCACCGACGAGCAGAAGGCCACGTACCTGCCCAAGCTGACCAGTGGCGAATGGACCGGCACCATGTGCCTGACCGAGCCGCATTGCGGCACCGACCTGGGAATGCTGCGCACCAAGGCCGAACCGCAGGCCGACGGCAGCTACCGCATCACCGGCGGCAAGATCTTCATCTCCAGCGGCGAACATGACCTTGCGGCCAACATCATCCACCTGGTGCTGGCGCGCCTGCCGGACGCACCGGCGGGCAGCAAGGGCATCAGCCTCTTCGTGGTGCCCAAGTTCATGGTGAATGCGGACGGCTCACTGGGTGCGCGCAACGGCATCTTCTGCAGCGGCCTGGAGCACAAGATGGGCATCCACGGCAACGCCACCTGCCAGATGACGCTGGATGGCGCCGTGGGCACGCTGGTGGGCCAGCCGCACAAGGGCCTGGCCGCCATGTTCGTGATGATGAACGCGGCGCGTTTGGGCGTGGGCATGCAGTCCCTGGGCCTGACCGAAGTGGCCTACCAGAACGCGGTGGCCTATGCGAAGGATCGTCGCCAGATGCGCTCGCTGTCGGGCCCCAAGCACCCGGACCAGCCGGCCGACACCATCATCGTGCACCCCGACGTGCGCCGCATGCTGCTCACCGCCCGCGCCTACGCCGAAGGCGGACGTGCGCTTTGCATGCACACCGCGCTCCTGATCGACCAGGAACTGCACCACCCTGACGAAGATGTGCGCAAGGCTGCGGCGGACGAGGTGGCGCTGCTGACCCCAATAATCAAGGCCTTCATCACCGACAACGGCTGGAAGGCGACCTCCGAATGCCTGCAGGTGTATGGCGGCCACGGCTACATCGCCGAGTGGGGCATGGAGCAGTACGTGCGCGATTCGCGGATCAACATGATCTACGAAGGCACCAACACCATCCAGTCACTCGATTTGCTGGGCCGCAAGGTGCTGGGCGACAACGGCAAGAAGCTCAAGGCCTTCGGCCGGCGCATCGCCGAGTTCGTCGAGGAGCAGGGCGTCAATGAGGACATGCAGGAGTTCGTGAACCCCTTGGCCGACCTGGGCGACAAGGTCACCAAGCTCACGACCGAACTGGGCATGAAGGGCTTTGGCAATGCCGATGAGGTGGGCGCGGCAGCGGTGGACTACCTGCGGGTGTGCGGCCACCTGGTGTTCGCCTACTTCTTCGCCCGCATGGCGCGCGTGGCGTTGGACAAGCAGGGCTCGGGCGACCCCTTCTACACCGCCAAGTTGGCCACGGCGCGCTTCTACTTTGCCAAGTTGCTGCCGGAGACGGCCATGCTGATCCGCTCGGCCCGCTCGGGCGTGAAGCCGCTGATGGAGATGGATGAGGCGCTGTTCTGAGCGAGCGCTTCTGGTTTTTCAGTACACGACCCCTTGAACAAGACAACACGAGGAGAACGCCGATGAAGGCATGGAAGAACCTGACTCTGAGCATTGCCCTGGTGGCCGTGGCCGCCGCACTGCCGGGCCTTGTGCATGCGCAAACCACCCCAGTGGGCCTGTGGAAGACGATTGACGACGAGACCAAGGCGGAGAAGTCCCTGGTGCGCATCACCGAAGCAGGCGGCGCGCTGGCCGGCCGCATCGAGAAGTTGCTGGACCCCACCAAGCAGGACGCCAAGTGCGACAAGTGCAGTGACGCCCGCAAGGACCAGCCTGTGGCGGGCATGACCATCATCAGCGGTGTGCGAGCCAATGACGACAAGTCGCTGTGGGAGGGTGGCGAGATCCTGGACCCCAACAACGGCAAGACCTACAAGGTGCGGATCAAGCCGGTGGAGGGAGGCAAGAAGCTGGAAGTGCGCGGCTACATCGGCGCGCCGATGCTGGGTCGCACGCAGACCTGGATTCGCGTGGAATAACGGAGGGAGGAACCCATGAATCGATTCAATGTGCGCAAGGTGGCCGTGTTGGGCGCCGGCGTGATGGGCGCGCAGATTGCGGCCCATCTGGTGAATGTGCGTGTGCCGGTGGTGTTGTTTGACCTGCCGGCCAAAGAGGGGCCCAAGAGCGCCATTGCGCTCAAGGCCATCGACAACCTCAAGAAGATCAAGCCCGCGCCGCTGGGCTCGGCCAAGGAAGCCTCACGCATCCAAGCCGCCAACTACGAAGAGCACCTGAGCGTGCTGGCGGAGTGCGACCTCATCATTGAGGCCATTGCCGAGCGCATGGACTGGAAGCTGGACCTGTATTCGAAGATTGCGGCGCACATCGCGCCGCATGCGATCGTGGCGTCCAACACCTCGGGTCTGTCGATCACCAAGCTTTCCGAGGCGCTGCCTGAGAGCCTGCGCCCGCGCTTCTGCGGCATTCACTTCTTCAACCCGCCGCGCTACATGGCGCTGGTGGAGCTGATTGCCACGCCTTCGACCGACGCGCAGATCCTCGACCAGCTGGAGGCCTTTGCCACCAGCACCCTGGGCAAGAGCATCGTGCGCGCCAAGGACACGCCCAATTTCATTGCCAACCGGGTGGGCATCGCCGGCATGCTGGCCACGATGACCGAGGCACAGAATTTCGGCCTCAGCTATGACGTCGTGGACGACCTGACCGGCAAGAAGATGGGCCGCGCATCTTCCGGCACCTTCCGCACCGCCGATGTGGTGGGCCTGGACACGATGGCGCATGTGATCAATACGCTGCAGACCACGCTGTCACCCGAAACCGACCCGTTCTACGGCAACTTCGGTACGCCCGAGGTGCTGCAGGGCCTGATCAAGGCCGGTGCCCTGGGGCAGAAGACCAAGGCGGGCTTCTACAAGAAAGACGGCAAGAACATCCTGCGCCTGGACCCGGCCACGCAGCAATACGTGCCTTCCACTGGCAAGGCCGACCCCATCGTGGAGCGCATGCTCAAGAAGCCGGCCGCCGAGCGCTTGAAGCTGCTGCGCGAGAGCACGAACCCGCAGGCGCAGTTCGTGTGGTCCATCCTGCGTGATGGCTTCCATTACGCGGCGGTGCATCTGGCCACCGTGGCCGATTGCGCCCGCGACGTGGACTACGCCATGCGCTGGGGCTTCGGCATGAAGCAGGGCCCGTTCGAGCTGTGGCAGGAAGCGGGATGGCTGCAGGTGGCCCAGTGGATCAAGGACGACATCGAGGCCGGCAAGGCCCTGTGCGCCGCACCGCTGCCGGCGTGGGTGTTCGAGGGGCCGGTGGCCACGGCAGGTGGCGTGCACACGCCTGAAGGCTCGTGGAGCCCCTCGCAAGGCCGCTTCGTGGGCGTGAGCACGCTGCCCGTGTACGCACGTCAGCTTTTCCCCGAAACGGTCAAGGGCGCGGCGCCGGTGGATGCGCTGAAGGCCGGCACACAGGTCTTCAAGAACGACGAGGTGCGAGTGTGGACGCTGGACGGTGAAGTGCTGATTGCCAGCATCACCGCCAAGCTGCACTTGATCAGCCCGGCGGTGACCGAGGGCCTGACCAAAGCCGTGGAACTGGCCGAGGCTTCATACAAGGGCCTGGTGATCTGGTCGCCCGACGATGTGTTCTCGGCCGGTGCCAACCTGGAATCGCTGATGCCGGTGTACATGAAGGCCGGCTCCAAGGGCATTGCGCCCGAGGAGAAGAAGCTGCAGGACCTGATGCTGCGCATCCGCTATGCACAGGTGCCGGTCGTGGCGGCGATGCGCGGCCTGGCACTGGGCGGCGGATGTGAGCTGGCTGTGCACTGCGCGCGTCGTGTGGCGCACATGGAAAGCTATGTGGGCCTGGTGGAAGTGGGCGTGGGCCTGCTGCCTGGCGCCGGTGGCCTGACCTACATCGCCCGCCGTGCGGCCGAGATGGCTGCTGCCGGCAACTCGGGTTCGGACATCTTCGCCTTCCTGAAGGACGGCTTCACGAGTGCGGCCATGGCCAAGGTGGGCACCTCCGCCCTGGAAAGCCGCGACATCGGCTACCTGCTGGATTCCGACGTGATCGTGCCGCACAAGGACGAATTGCTCTTCGTGGCCCTGCAGCAGGCACGCGCCATGGCCGACAGCGGCTACCGCGCGCCGCCCAAGGCGCTGTTCCCGGTGGTGGGTCGCAACGGCATCGCCACCATCCAGGGGCAATTGGCCAACATGCGCGACGGCGGCTTCATCAGCGCGCACGACTTCCACATCGCCAAGCTGATTGCCGAGGTGGTGTGCGGTGGCGACGTGGATGCGGGTTCGATGGTGACCGAGGACTACCTGATGGCGCTGGAGCGCGAGCGCTTCTGTGCGCTGCTGGACCATCCCAAGACGCAGGAACGCATCATGGGGATGCTGTCCACCGGCAAGCCGGTTCGCAACTGATACGGGGGAGATTCAACATGACCAAGCAAGTGCAAGACGCCTACATCGTGGCGGCGACGCGGACCCCGATCGGCAAGAGCGGCCGGGGCGTTTTCAGGAACACGAGGCCGGATGACCTGCTGGTGGCCGCGCTGCAGGGCGCGATGGCCCAGGTGCCCACGCTGGATCCCAAGGCGATTGAAGACGCCATCATCGGCTGCGCCATGCCCGAGGGCGAGCAGGGCCTGAATGTGGCCCGCATTGCGGCGCTGCTGGCCGGGCTGCCCAATTCGGTGGGTGGCGTGACGGTCAACCGCTTCTGCGCGTCGGGCCTGACCGCGCTGCAGATGGCCGCCGACCGCATTCGCGTGGGCGAGGCCGACGTGATGATCGCCGGCGGCTGCGAGAGCATGAGCATGGTGCCCATGACGGGCAACAAGCCCTCGTTCAATCCGTCCGTTTTCTTCAAGGACGAGAACGTGGGCATTGCCTACGGCATGGGCATGACCGCCGAGAAGGTGGCGCAGCAGTGGAAGGTCTCGCGCGAAGACCAGGACGCCTTTGCGCTGGCCTCTCACCAGAAGGCGCTGGCCGCGATTGCCGCGGGCGAGTTCGCCGACGAGATCACGCCGGTGGAGGTGGTGGACCGCTCGCCTGATCTGGCCACGGGTGGCGTGGTGGAAAAGCGCCGCACGGTGAGCATCGACGAAGGCCCCCGCAGCGACACCTCCATCGAAGGCCTGGGCAAGCTCAAGCCGGTGTTCGCCGCCAAGGGTTCGGTGACAGCGGGCAACAGTTCGCAGACCAGCGACGGCGCCGGTGCGCTGATCGTGGCCAGCGAAGCCGCCTGCAAGCGCTTTGACCTCAAGCCCCTGGCCCGTTTCGTGAGCTTTGCTTCGCGCGGGGTGCCGCCGGAGATCATGGGCATCGGCCCCATCGAGGCCATTCCGGCCGCGCTGCGCTACGCGGGCCTGAAGCAGGACGATATGGGCTGGATCGAGTTGAACGAGGCCTTTGCCGCACAGGCGCTGGCCGTGCTCAACACGCTGCAGATCGACCGGTCGAAGGTCAACCCCATGGGCGGCGCGATCGCATTGGGCCACCCGCTGGGGGCCACGGGCGCCATTCGCGCGGCCACGGTGGTGCATGCCCTGCGCCGCAAGAATCTCAAGTACGGCATGATCACCATGTGCGTGGGCACGGGCCAGGGCGCTGCGGGCATCATCGAGCGCGTGTGACCTTGCGCTGTCGCGCCTGAACCCAGCCGGTGCTGCCCTCGGGTGCACCGGCTTTTCTCCATGGAATGGAAGGAAGAACGATGAGCATCAAGACTGGCCTGGTCAACGGCGTGGCCACCATCGAGATTGCCCGCCCGGAAAAGAAGAATGCGCTGACCATGGCGATGTACGAGGAGATGGCCTCGGCCTTGACGGCGGCTGGCGAGAACCCGACCGTGCGCGCGGTGCTGTTCACCGGACAGCCCGGCATCTTCACCTCGGGGAACGATTTGGAAGACTTCATGCAGCGGCCCCCGCAGGGCATGGACTCACCAGTGTTCCGCTTCATGAAGGCACTGCTGGACTGTGAGAAGCCGGTGGTGGTGGCCGTCACCGGTGCGGCCATTGGCATTGGCACCACCATGCTGCTGCATTGCGACTTGGTCTATGTGGCCGACAACGCACGCCTGGCCATGCCGTTCGTCAGCCTGGGTTTGGTGCCCGAGTACGCGTCCAGCCTGGTGGTGCCGGCCTTGATGGGGCACCGCAAGGCCGCTGAAAAGCTGATGCTGGGCGACCCCTTCACCGCGGAAGAGGCCGTGGAGTGCGGTCTTGCCAATGCGGTGCTGGCGGCCGACGAGGTGCTGCCGCACGCCCGCCGTGTCGCCGAGCGCTTCAATGGCTTGCCCCCGGCGACGGTCAGGCAGACCAAGCAACTGATGCGGCGTTGGACCAGCGAGTCCGTGATGGGGGCGCTGGCGGCAGAGGCCGAAGTTTTCGGCAAGGCCCTGCGCAGCGCCGAGGCGCGCGAGGCGTTTCAGGCCTTCTTCGAGAAGCGCAAGCCGGACTTCAGCAAGTTCTGATCAGGCCGGTGGCACCGGCCGCGGCTTGCCGTTCTCATCGGTGGCCACATAGGTGAGGGTGGCTTCGGTCACCTTCACCGCATATTCGCCACCGTCGCGCAGGCGCTGGGCATACACCTCCACATTCACCGTGATGGAGGTGTTGCCCACCCGCACGATCTCGGCGTAGAAGCTCAAGAGGTCACCGACCTTCACGGGCTGCTTGAAGATGAACTGGTTGACCGCCACGGTGGCCAACCGACCCCGCGCGCGGCGCACCGGCAGCACCGCACCGGCCAAGTCCACCTGGGCCATGACCCAGCCGCCGAAGATGTCCCCGTTGGCATTGCAGTCGGCCGGCATTGGAATCACCCGCAGCACCAACTCCTTGTCGGTGGGCAGCTTCACGGGCTCGCCGGTCTGGCGGGGGTCGGTGTTGGCGGGATGGCTCATGGTGCAAGCATAGCGCTGCATGGTGTGGGCGGTGTGCCCGGCGGCCAGCGTGACTGAAGCGGCGAGAATGCCGTGATGCGCGGATTGGCTCACGGATCTTCCACGGACGCTGCCCAGGCAGGTCTTCCTCAACACCGCCGCTCCGACTGGGGCACCCTGCAGCGGCTCTTTCCCTACCTGTGGCGCTACCGCTGGCGCGTGGGCGCGGCCCTGGCCTTCATGGTGGCGGCGAAGTTGGCCAATGTGGGCGTGCCGGTGCTGCTCAAGCACCTGGTGGACAGCTTGTCCATCAAGCCGGGCGACACGGCTGCGTTGTTGGTGGTGCCAGTGGGGTTATTGGTGGCCTATGGTCTGCTGCGCCTGTCCACCTCGCTGTTCACCGAGCTGCGCGAGCTGATCTTCGCCAAGGCCACCGAGGGCACGGCCCGAAGCCTGAGCCTGCAGGTGTTCCAGCATCTGCATGCCTTGAGCCTGCGCTTTCATCTGGAGCGTCAGACCGGGGGCATGACGCGCGACATCGAGCGTGGCACCCGCGCGGTGCACTCCCTCGTGTCGTACTCGCTCTACAGCATCCTGCCCACCATCATTGAAGTGGCCCTGGTGCTGACGCTGCTAGCCTGGCAGTTCGACGCCTTGTTTGCCTGGATCACGGTGGCCGCACTCGTGGTCTATGTGTTCTTCACCTTCAAGGTCACCGAGTGGCGCACGCAGTTCCGCCGCGAGATGAACGAAATGGACTCGAAGGCCCATACCAAGGCCATCGATTCACTGCTGAACTACGAAACCGTCAAGTACTTCAACAACGAACCTTTCGAGGCCAAGCGCTACGACGAAAGCCTGGAGCGGCTGCGCAAGGCCGCGCTCAAGAGCCAGACCACGCTGAGCATCCTCAACACGGGTCAGCAGCTGATCATTGCCGCGGCACTGGTGCTGATGCTGTGGCGCGCCACGCAGGGGGTGGTGGATGGCCGGCTCACGCTGGGCGATCTGGTGATGATCAACGCCTTCATGATCCAGCTGTACATCCCGCTGAATTTCCTGGGCGTGATCTACCGGGAGATCAAGCAGGCGCTCACGGACTTGGACAAGATGTTCACCTTGCTGGAGCGGGAGCGCGAAGTGGCCGACGCGCCCAGTGCGCCCGACCTGAGGGTGCGCGAAGGCCGCGTGCGCTTCGAGGATGTGCACTTCGCCTACGACCCCAAGCGGCCCATCCTGCATGGGGTGAGCTTCGAGATTCCACCGGGCAAGACGGTGGCGGTGGTGGGTTCATCC
>JAIYCN010000256.1 GCA_027487995.1 Rubrivivax sp.
ATGCCGAGCCGAAGGTGTCATCCGCGCCCGGCCCGCGCCGAGCCCGAGGCGCGGTCAGCGCCGGGGCGGCGGCCGGTCAGTGGCCGCCCTTGCCCGTCCCGGCCACCAGCCGCTCGGTGAACGCGATGGCCATGGCCGAGAACAGGAAGGCCACGTGGATGGCTGTCTGCCACATCAGCGTCTTCTCGGTGTAGTTCTCGGCGTTGATGAAGGTCTTGAGCAGGTGGATGGAACTGATCCCGATGATCGCGGTCGCAAGCTTCACCTTCAGCACCGACGCGTTGACGTGGCTGAGCCATTCGGGTTGATCCGGATGGTTCTCCAGGTTCATGCGGCTCACGAAGGTCTCGTAGCCCCCCACGATTACCATGATCAGCAGGTTGCTGATCATCACCACGTCGATCAGGCCCAGCACCACCAGCATCAGGATGGTTTCATTGAGCTTGGCGATCGGCTCGTAGCCAATGACCGCACCCGCGGCGTCCTTGATGGGGGCGGCCTTGTAGCCGATGCTCTTGACCAGGCTCTCCAGCGCCGCCTGGCTGCCGAAGGCGGCCTCCACCAGATGCACGAGTTCCGTCCAGAACTGGAAAACGTAAACGCCCTGGGCCAGGATCAACCCCAGGTACAGCGGCAACTGCAGCCACCGGCTGGCGAAGATGGCGCGGGGCAGGGGGCCCATGGCACCGGAGAAGCTGGACGAACCGCTGGGGCTCGATTGGGGGTTGGACATGCGCAGGTCGGGCTGGCGCCCGCAGATCAGAATAAACCCGCATTCTAGGGTGAGCCCTTTGCGCCGATCGGGTTTCGAACGGTCGTCAATCGCGACTTCAGGTTCTAAAGTAAGGGGTTCGTCAGCCCTTCGGCTGACCATCTCGGGTTGAATCTGGCGCCCGGAACGAAGGGTGCCGGCCGATCATCCGAAATCAGCCGCAAGGCCAAGCCGACCAAAACACCCGACCAGGAGAACACCGTGAGCGAGACCCAGGATCAGAAGTTGTATCTGCCCTCCGATGCTGCCGTGAAGGCTGCGCGTGTGTCCGGCATGGCCGCCTACGAAAAACTGGCGGCTGAGGCGGCGGCCGATTACGAAGGCTACTGGGCCCGCCTGGCCCGCGAGTTCATCACCTGGAAGAAGCCCTTCACCCAGGTGCTGGATTCGTCGAATGCTCCATTCTTCAAGTGGTTCGCGGACGGGACGCTCAATGCGTCCTACAACTGCCTGGACCGCAACGTCGAGCGGGGTCTTGGTGACAAGACGGCCTTGATCTTCGAAGCCGATGACGGCGCCGTCACCCGCACCACCTATTCGCAATTGCTGGCCCGCACCTGCCAATTCGCCAACGGCCTCAAGAGCCTGGGCATCAAGAAGGGCGACCGCGTCATCATCTACATCTCCATGTCGGTGGACGGTGTGGCCGCCATGCAGGCCTGCGCGCGCATCGGTGCCACGCATTCCGTGGTGTTCGGTGGCTTCTCGGCCCAATCCCTGCGCGACCGCGTCGAGGACACCGGTGCCGTGGCCGTGATCACCGCCGACCAGCAGGTGCGCGGTGGCAAGAACCTGCCCTTGAAGGCCATCGTGGACGAGGCACTCACCCTGGGTGGCTGCGACACGGTGAAGAACGTGCTGGTGGTCAAGCGCACGGGCAACGACGTGGCCATGACCGCCGGCCGCGACCGCTGGATGAGCGACGTGGTGGATGCGCAACCCACCACCTGCGAACCCGAGTGGGTGGAGGCCGAGCATCCGCTGTTCCTGCTCTACACCTCGGGCTCCACCGGCAAGCCCAAGGGCGTGCAGCACTCCACGGGGGGCTACCTACTGCATGCGGCGCTCACCACCGCCTGGACCTTCGACCTCCAGCCCAACGACGTGTTCTGGTGCACTGCCGACATCGGCTGGGTGACCGGCCACACCTACATCGCCTACGGGCCGCTGGCCCTGGGCGGCACCGAGATCGTCTTTGAAGGCGTGCCCACCTACCCCGACGCCGGCCGTTTCTGGAAGATGATCCAGGATCACAAGGTCAGCATCTTCTACACCGCGCCCACGGCCATCCGTTCGCTGATCAAGGCCGCGGAAACCAACGAAGTGGTGCATCCGAAGCAGTACAACCTCTCCAGCCTGCGCCTGCTGGGCTCGGTGGGCGAGCCCATCAACCCGGCCGCCTGGGAGTGGTACCACGCCAACGTGGGTGGTGGCCGTTGCCCGATCGTCGACACCTTCTGGCAGACGGAAACGGGCGGCCACATGATCACCCCGCTGCCGGGCGCCACGCCCATGGTGCCGGGCTCGTGCACGCTGCCCTTCCCGGGCATTCAGGCGGCCATCGTGGACGAGACGGGCGCCGATGTGCCCAACGGCTCGGGTGGCATCCTGGTCATCAAGAAGCCTTGGCCCTCCATGATCCGCACGATCTGGGGTGACGGCGAGCGCTTCAAGAAGAGCTACTTCCCGCCGGAACTCAAGGGCTACTACCTGGCCGGCGACGGGGCCATTCGCGACGCGAAGACGGCCTACTTCACCATCACGGGCCGCATTGACGACGTGCTGAACGTGTCGGGGCACCGGATGGGCACGATGGAGATCGAGTCCGCCCTGGTGAGCTGCACGGAACTGGTGGCCGAGGCTGCGGTGGTGGGGCGGCCCGACGAGACCACGGGTGAGGCCATCTGTGCCTTCGTGGTGTTGAAGCGCCCGCGCCCAACGGGCGAGGAAGCCAAGAAGATCGCCAACGAGTTGCGCAACTGGGTGGCCAAGGAGATTGGCCCGATCGCCAAGCCCAAGGACATCCGCTTCGGTGACAACTTGCCCAAGACGCGCTCGGGCAAGATCATGCGGCGTTTGTTGCGGTCGATTGCCAAGGGGGAGGCGATCACGCAGGACACCTCCACCTTGGAGAACCCGGCGATCCTGGAGCAGTTGGCGCAGACCAACTGATCGAGGTCGACGCGAACGCGGTTGGCGGATGGAGCCGCCGTGGTGGCCGGGGCCCTGTCGTCGGGGCTTAAACCCCGGGAGTCGACGGGAGACCGCCCTGAAGGCGGGCTCGCCGAGCGGGAGGGGGCCCCGATGACAGGGCCCCGGACGCCGCGGTGGCTACAACCACCGACCGGAATCTGCCGATCAAATTGAGGCTGGGCTCAGTCCTTCTTGATCTGCGGCAGCGCAATATCCGAGCCCACTTGCATGAGGCCTGCTGCGCTGTAGATGCCCAGCTTTGCGCGGGTGTCGATGATGTCGAGGTTGCGCATCGTCAGTTGACCAATTCGGTCGGCGGGTGTGAAGGGCGCATCTTCGACCTTTTCCATCGACAGGCGCTCGGGCGCGTAGGTGAGGTTCGGCGAGTCGGTGTTCAGCAGCGAATAGTCGTTGCCGCGTCGCAGTTCGATCGTCACTTCACCCGTCACGGCGCGCGCCACCCAGCGCTGTGCGGCTTCGCGCAGCATGATGGCTTGGGGGTCGAACCAGCGGCCCTGGTACAGCAGTCGGCCGAGCTTGCGGCCGTTCTCGCGGTACTGCTCGATGGTGTCTTCGTTGTGGATGCCGGTGACCAGGCGCTCATAGGTGATGTAGAGCAGCGCCAGGCCTGGGGCCTCGTAAATGCCGCGGCTCTTGGCTTCGATGATGCGGTTCTCAATCTGGTCGCTCATGCCCAGGCCATGCCGCCCGCCGATCGCATTGGCTTCCATGAACAGGGCCACGTCGTCGGCAAAGCGCTGGCCGTTCAG
>JAIYCN010000094.1 GCA_027487995.1 Rubrivivax sp.
ACCACGTGCTGCTGTTCGGCCCACCCGGCCTGGGCAAGACGACCCTGTCGCACATCATTGCCGCCGAGTTGGGCGTGAACCTGCGCCAGACCTCGGGGCCCGTGCTGGAAAAGCCCAAGGACTTGGCGGCCATCCTCACGAACCTTGAGCGCAACGATGTGCTCTTCATCGACGAGATCCACCGCTTGTCGCCCGTGGTCGAGGAAATCCTGTACCCGGCGCTGGAGGATTACCAGATCGACATCATGATCGGCGAAGGGCCGGCCGCACGCAGCATCAAGCTGGACCTGCAGCCCTTCACCCTGGTGGGCGCAACCACCCGTGCGGGCATGCTCACCAACCCGCTGCGCGACCGCTTCGGCATCGTGGCCCGGCTGGAGTTCTACACGCCTGAGGAGCTATCACGCATCGTGGTGCGCTCGGCAGGCTTGCTGAATGCGCCCATCGACGAGGACGGCGCATCGGAGATTGCACGCCGCTCACGTGGCACCCCCCGCATCGCCAACCGCCTGTTGCGCCGGGTGCGCGACTATGCGGACGTGAAGGCCCAGGGCCGGATCACGCGTGTGGTGGCCGATGCGGCCCTGGGCATGCTGGATGTGGACCCCCAGGGCTTTGACGTCATGGACCGCAAGCTGCTGGAAGCGGTGGTGCACCGCTTCGACGGTGGTCCGGTGGGCCTGGACAACGTGGCGGCGGCCATCGGAGAGGAATCGGGCACCATCGAGGATGTCATCGAGCCCTACCTGATCCAGCAGGGTTTCCTGCAGCGCACGCCACGCGGCCGCGTGGCCACGCAGGCGGCCTGGCGTCATCTGGGCCTGATGCCGCCGGCTTCGCGAGGCGATTTGTTCGAGTGAAGAGCGGCTGCGCTTGGCGCAGCGCGGCTGAAGCAGCTCACGCGGCCGATTCGTTCCACTCGTCCAGCGCGGCCTCATCTTCCAGGTGGGCCACGTCGGCCCAACCCACCAGCGTGAGCACGGTGCCGGCCTTGAGCAGCCGGTTGATGCCCGCGTTGGCCATGGCCCAGGTACGCGGCGCATTCAAGGGCTGCCCCGTGGCCGCCCGGTAGAGGCAGTCCAACACACCCCCATGGGCCACCAGCGCCACGGCCTGCCCCTCGTGGCGTGAGGCCAGTTCATGCACCGCCTGCACGCTGCGGGCGTAGAAGTCCTTCAACGTTTCACCGCCCGGCGGGCCGAAGTCGGGGTCTCGCTGCCGCCATCGGCGGGCGTCTTCGGGCCGTTGGGTCTCAATCTCGGTGAAGCTCATGCCCTCGAAGGTGCCGAAGGCCCTCTCGCGCAGCGTGGGGCTGACCTGGACCACCAGCCCACTGGCCTGTGCAACCGCCTGTGCCGTGGCGTGCGCGCGTTGAAGGTCGCTGGAATACACCGCGACGAGGCCTTCATCGGCCAGGGCCTGACCCACCCGATGCGCTTGCCAGCGGCCGCGCTGGTTCAGCGGAATATCCGTGTGCCCCTGGATGCGCGTGGCGGCGTTCCAATCCGTTTCGCCATGCCGGATGAGCACGATGCGCGTGACTTCCTGCATCAGACACCCCACACGATGGGATGCTGCTCGGCATGGCTGCGGCGCATCATTTCCCGCATGGGCCACAAGCGCTGGCGCAGGGTGACCTCGGGGCGGCGGATCTGCTGACCCTGGGCCTGCGCCTCCTGCTCGGCCAGGGCCAGCATGGCCTCTTCCTGCTCGATGGCCTGCTCGATTTGCCGCATCAACAGCGGCAGGTCGACGCACTCGAAGATGCCCTGGGGCGAAGGTTCGCGGCCCAGCACTTCCAAAAGACGCCGGCCCGCGGGCTCGAGCATCACCAGGTCGGCGGCGGCGCGTGACTTGAATTTGTAGAGCATGGAACCTCCCAGGGCCGATTGTCAGCGCGCTGGGGCACGGACAGGGCTGTGCATGCGCGTGGTTTGGCGTTTCTTGCGTTCAAGCCTAAAATGTTCTTTATTTGATCACTTGTTCGTCTATAGAACTACTGAGCAAGCCCGCATGATCCACAAAATCCTTCCTTCCCTGGCGCAAGCCGTGGCCGACGTGCCCGACGGCGCCACGATCATGATCGGCGGCTTCGGCACCGCAGGGCTGCCCAATGAACTGACCGAGGCGCTGATCGACCAGGGGGCACGGGACCTGGTCGTGGTGAACAACAACGCCGGCAACGGCGAAACGGGCCTGGCTGCGCTGATCAAGGCCAAGCGCGTGCGCAAGATCATCTGCAGCTTTCCGCGCCAGGTGGACAGCCACCACTTCGATGCGCAGTACCGCGCGGGCACGCTGGAGTTGGAATTGGTGCCCCAGGGCAATTTGGCCGAGCGCATCCGCGCGGCCGGCGCAGGCATCGGGGCGTTCTACACGCCCACGGGCCACGGCACGCCATTGGCTGACGGTAAGGAGACCCGCGTCATCAACGGCAGGGCCTATGTGCTGGAGTACCCCATCCACGCGGACTTCGCCTTCATCAAGGCCGAACGCGGCGACCGCTGGGGCAACCTCACCTACCGCATGACCGCGCGCAACTTCGGCCCCATCATGGCGATGGCCGCCAAGGTGACGGTGGCCACGGTGCACGAGGTGGTCGCCCTGGGCGAACTGGACCCCGAGGCCGTGGTCACGCCGGGACTGTTCGTGCAACGCGTAGTGGCGATTCCCCGCCAAGCCACACAAGCCGGCGGCTTCAAGGAGGTCGCATGAGCACGCCCCGTTGGACGCGCGAGCAGATGGCCGCCCGCGTGGCGCAGGACATTCCAGATGGCGCGGTGGTGAACCTGGGCATTGGTCTGCCCACTCTGGTGGCCAACCATATTCCGGCCGACCGGGAAGTGATCCTGCAAAGCGAGAACGGGGTGATCGGCATGGGCCCGGCACCCGCGCCGGGACAGGAAGACTACGACCTCATCAACGCAGGCAAGCAGCCGGTGACGCTGCTGCCGGGTGGCTGCTTCTTCCACCATGCCGACAGCTTCGCCATGATGCGCGGCGGTCATCTGGACGTGTGTGTGCTGGGTGCATTTCAGGTAGCGGCCGATGGCGACCTGGCCAACTGGCACACCGGTGCGCCTGACGCCATCCCCGCCGTGGGCGGCGCGATGGACCTGGCCATCGGCGCCAAGCGGACCTTCGTGATGATGGAGCACTGCACCAAGAGCGGCCAGAGCAAGCTGGTGCCGCAGTGCACCTACCCGCTCACAGGCCTGGCCTGCGTGAGCCGCGTCTACACGGACCTGGCGGTGATTGAACTGCAAGATGGCCGCGGCCGCGTGGTGGACAAGGTGCCCGGGCTGACGCTGGCCCAGTTGCAGGCCGTGACCGCCATCGACCTGTTTGAAGACTGAACCGAATTCAACAACGAGGAGAACCCATGACCCACGCCTACATCTGCGATGCCATCCGCACGCCTTTCGGCCGCTACGGCGGTGCGCTTTCTTCCGTGCGCACCGACGACCTCGGTGCCATCCCCATCCGGGCGCTGATGCAACGCAACGCCGCGGTGGACTGGGCCGCTGTGACGGATGTGATCTACGGCTGCGCGAACCAGGCGGGCGAGGACAACCGCAACGTGGCCCGCATGAGCGCCTTGCTGGCGGGCCTGCCCATCGAGGTGCCGGGCTCCACGGTGAACCGCCTTTGTGGGTCGGGCCTGGATGCGCTGGGCACGGCCGCGCGCGCCATTCGCGCGGGCGAGGCGCAACTGATGATTGCCGGCGGCGTGGAAAGCATGAGCCGCGCGCCCTTCGTGATGCCCAAGGCCGAGAGCGCCTTCAGCCGCGCAAATGCGGTGTATGACACCACCATCGGCTGGCGCTTCATCAACAAGCTGATGAAGGAACGCCACGGCGTGGACTCGATGCCGGAGACGGCCGAGAACGTGGCGGCGGATTTCAAGATCGAGCGCGAAGCGCAGGACCGCATGGCCCTGGCCAGCCAGATGAAAGCCGTGGCCGCGCAGAAGGCCGGCTTCTTCGACGCGGAAATCACCCCGGTGACCATTCCGCAGAAGAAGGGCGACGCCTTGGTGGTGAACAATGACGAGCACCCGCGCGAAACGTCGCTGGAGGCGCTGGCCAAGCTCAAGGGCGTGGTGCGCCCGGATGGTTCCGTCACCGCCGGCAATGCCTCGGGCGTGAATGACGGCGCCTGCGCCCTGCTGCTGGCATCTGAATCCGCCGCGGCCAAGCACGGCCTGACACCGCGCGCCCGCGTGGTGGGCATGGCCACGGCCGGCGTGGCCCCGCGCATCATGGGCATTGGCCCGGCACCGGCCACGCGCCGCGTGTTGGAACTCACCGGCCTTTCGCTGGCGCAGATGGACGTGATCGAGTTGAACGAGGCCTTCGCCGCCCAAGGGCTGGCGGTGCTGCGAGACCTGGGCCTGGCCGATGACGACGCCCGCGTGAACCCCAACGGCGGCGCCATCGCGCTGGGTCACCCCTTGGGCGCCAGCGGTGCACGGCTGGCCACCACGGCGGTCAACCAGTTGCACCGCTCGGGTGGCCGCTACGCCCTGTGCACGATGTGCATTGGTGTGGGCCAGGGCATCGCCGTCATTCTGGAACGGGTGTGATTCAGAAGGCCGCCTGACTGCAATGAGCAGTCAAAGCGGCCTCTGCTGCCTCTGCGGAGTTTGAGGCCGCTGCCGTACTCAGGCCATCGCCTCAAATGCATAACCGTTGCCGCGCGGCACCATCCGGCCCAGGGCCGGGAAGGGGAAGTGGAAGCCACCGACCACACCGCCCTGGCTCACCAGCTGGGCAAACACCTCGCGGCGCGTGCGGCGCGCAGCGTCAGCGTCCATGTCGAACACGACCGCCCAATCGGGGTTGCGCGCAAACAGCGAAGGCACGTTGGTGAGGTCGCCGATGTAGGTGAAGCTGTTGCGGCCACTGCCCACTTGGAACAAGGTGTGCCCGGGCGTGTGGCCGTAGGCTGCGATGGAGCTGATGCCGGCCACGGGGTCGGTACCCGGCACGAACTGCTGCAGCATTGAGGCCGGCATCTGGGCGAAAGTGCGGCGCACGTTTTCGAACGCGCCCTTCAGGCCTGGCGCCGCGGCGTTCATGCGCGCATCGTCCATCCAGAAGGCGTACTCGGGGGCCGGCACATGCACGCGTGCCTTGGTGAACGGGAACGCGCCGGCGCGGTTGCGCAGGCCATTGATGTGGTCACCGTGGAAGTGGGTGATGACGACGTCGTCAATGTCGCTGGCCTGAATCCCGGCGGCCTGCAGATGCGCCAGCAGGCGGCCCGTGGTCGGCCCGCCAAATTCGCCCAGGCCCGTGTCCATCAGCACGCGGCGCCTACCCACCACCACCACGAAGGGCGTGAAGGGAATGTCCACGTAGTCGGTGGACAGGCCCTGTGAAGACAGCAAGGCCTTGACCTCAGCCAGCGGTGCGTTGCGAACGAACTCTTCACCCAGGGGCCGGCGCGCGATGCCGTCGATCACGGCGATCACTTCAGCATCTCCGACCTTCGCGCGGCGGAATCCAACGGACGGCAAGGTTGGTGTGCCGAAGTTGGGCGCGTTCTGCGCCCATGCGGGAACCCAGGAACCGGCGGCGTGCAGCAGGGGCACGGCAGCGGTGGCGGTGATGAAGTGACGGCGATTGATCATGTTGAAGCCTCCTTGAAGGGCACATGATGACGCGAAAGCGGCAGCGACGTCCAGACCAATGGTGAGAGACCCCCTGCCGCCGCGAAGAACGATCGCAGCGGCTGCAGGGCCATCGCCACTGCGGCAGACTCGGAAATGCATCGAATTTTACTGATGAATACCCATTAAATTATCAATTTATATGTTTATGTCATTTCCACTAGCATTTCGGGATGCAAACGCTCTTGGACCCCGCCATCCTCTTCTTCGTCTTCGGTGCCGCAGCAGGTCTGGTGCGTTCCAACCTCGAAATCCCGCAGCCCATTGCACGGTTCCTTTCGCTGTATCTACTCATGGCCCTGGGGCTGAAGGGCGGGTTTGCGTTGTCGGCGTCCGGCATCACCCGCGAAGTGGGCGTGAGTCTCGCTTGCGCGGTACTCCTGGCGGTGATCATTCCCGCCATCGGGTACAGCATCCTGCGCCGTTGGTTGTCGGGCTTTGACGCAGCCGCGGTGGCCGCCACCTATGGTTCGGTCAGCGCCGTGACCTTCATCACGGCATCGCAGGTGTTGGATGGGCGCGGGATCGAGCATGGGGGACACATGGCCGCCGCCATGGCCTTGATGGAGTCCCCCGCCATCATCATGGCCGTGCTGCTGGCCAACATGCTGCGCCGGCAGCAGGCCGCCGCAGCCCTGACCCCCTCGATCCACACCACCTCGGCAGGACCTTCCGGCTCGGCCACGCTGTCGGGCGTGCCGGGGTTGTCGAGCGCCGGTGCGGGCCCGGTACCACCCCTGCCCATCGGCAAGGTGCTGCACGAATCGTTCACCGACGGTGCGCAATTGCTGCTGATGGGCGCCATGGTGGTGGGCCTGGTCACGGGTGAAGCCGGTCAAGCCGCCATGAAGCCCTTCTCGGGCGATCTCTTCAAGGGCATGCTGGCCTTCTTCCTGTTGGACATGGGCTTGCTGACGGCGCGTCACCTGCACACCCTCAAGGGAATGCCGCGCCTGCTGTTGGCCTGGGGACTGGTGGCGCCGCTGGCGCATGCCGGTTTGGCACTGGGCCTGGCCGCCATCACCGGCATGGCCGTGGGCAATGCCGCCTTGCTGATGGTGCTGGCGGCCAGTGCCTCCTACATTGCCGTGCCAGCGGTGCTGCGCCACGCCATGCCGGAGGCTCAGCCCGCGCTGTACTTCGGCCTTTCATTGGGCGTGACGTTTCCGTTCAACATCCTGCTGGGCATACCCCTGTACATCGCGGTTGCGCAGTGGGCACTTGGGGCGGGCTGAGGGACTGACTTCGAGCACAAGACCATGAAGCGCCGTGCGGCGCGACTTCAGTCTTGGAGCGCCTGCCACTGCGCCGGCGTGCCCACGTTCTCCCATTGGCCACTCCACAGCCGACCGGCCAAG
Source organism: Rubrivivax sp. (assembly GCA_027487995.1). Taxonomy (GTDB): domain Bacteria; phylum Pseudomonadota; class Gammaproteobacteria; order Burkholderiales; family Burkholderiaceae_C; genus RFTU01. The sequence continues at coordinate 7,033 of JAIYCN010000094.1, forward strand.
CGCCTGGCTTCGGCGGCGCGGTGCAGACACGGCCCCAGGGCCGCACGCTGACCAGCCATCACCCCGTGCACCACGGCTGGGCGCAGCAGGGCGATGTTGGCGTAGGTGAGTGACTCCGGCGGTGCAGTGTGGCCAGGGCCCTGCGCGGCACTGGGCGGGAGGCGGTGCAGCCGGCCATCCGGCCCCATGGCGAAGTCCCCGCGGGGATGGAAGTCGGGATTGCGCACCATCCACAACAGGCCCAGGTCGCTGGATTGCGCGAATTCCTCAAAGGCCGGCAGGTGGAATGCGAATCCAGGCGCGTGAATGTCACCGGACACCAGCCAGAACGGCTGCTCCCCATCGGGGCTCAGCAACGGCAGCGCGGTCGCAATGCCACCGGCCGTCTCCAACGCCTCGCCATGGTCGCGGCCCTCGTGGGAGTAGTGGATGCGCAGGCCCCAGCGGCTGCCGTCGCCCAGGGCGGTGGGAAACTGTTCCTCTAGCCAGGCCGTGTTGATGACCACCTCGGACACACCCGCGGCCGACAGAGCCTCGAGATGCCACTCGATCAGCGGCCTGCCGCGCACCGGCAGCAGGGGCTTGGGAACGGTGTCGGTCAGCGGACGCATGCGCTCGCCGCGGCCGGCGGCCAGGATCAGGGCTCGCGGGGTGGTGGAGGTCATCCGGGCAGTCTACGGGCAGCCCACGACCGCTGGGCGGCGTCAGTTTCAAGCCACCCCAGACCGTAGAATCACGGGTTTTCCCGCTGTCGTCGCCTGCACGCCGCAGGCGCGGCCCCACCCGCCCCATCGGCGCCTCGTGGCCCTTGTGCCGCAGAAGCGTTCCGCTTGGGCAGGACGGCTGCGAAACCGAGCCCAAGCATCATGCCCGCATCTTCGACTCCCACCAAGCCCGCCGCCGCGCCCCACTCTGCCGCCCTGATGGCCAACGCCATTCGCGCCTTGGCCATGGACGCCGTCCAGCAGGCCAATTCCGGCCACCCCGGTGCGCCCATGGGCATGGCCGACATGGCCGTGGCGCTGTGGGGCCGCCACCTGCGCCACAACCCGAAGAATCCGCATTGGGCCAACCGCGACCGTTTCGTGCTCAGCAACGGGCACGGGTCCATGCTGATCTACGCACTGTTGCACCTCACCGGCTACAACCTGTCGATGGACGAGCTGCGCAACTTCCGCCAGTTGCACAGCAAGACCCCGGGCCATCCCGAGGTGGGCATCACCCCCGGCGTGGAAACCACCACCGGCCCCTTGGGCCAAGGTGTCACGAATGCTGTGGGCTTGGCGCTGGCTGAAAAGCTGCTGGCCGCCGAATTCAACAAGCCCGATCACGCCATCGTCGACCACCACACTTATGTGTTCCTGGGTGACGGATGCCTGATGGAGGGCATCAGCCACGAGGCCTGCGCCCTGGCCGGCGCATGGAAGCTCGACAAGCTGATTGCGCTGTACGACGACAACGGCATCTCCATCGACGGCAAGGTGGCGCCCTGGTTCGTGGACAACACCGCCCTGCGCTTCACCGCCTATGGCTGGAACGTCATCGGACCCGTGGACGGCCACGACACCGACGCCGTCGACAAGGCGATTGCGCAAGCCAAGACGAGCAACGGCGGCAAGCCCAGCCTCATCATCTGCAAGACCGCCATCGGCAAGGGTTCGCCCAACCGCGCCAACACCGCCAAGGCCCACGGCGAACCGCTGGGCGGCGAGGAAATCAAGCTCACGCGCGAAGCGATCGGTTGGGCCCATGAGCCCTTTGTGATCCCGAAGGAAGCCTATGACGGCTGGAATGCGCACGTGTGCGGAGCCGAAGCCGAGGCCATGTGGAACGACCGCTTTGCGGCCTTCGCCAAGGCTTACCCGGTGGAGGCGGCTGAATTCGCCCGCCGCATGGCCGGTGACCTGCCCAAGAACTTTGCCGAGATGGCCGAGCAGATCGTGGGCGATGTGCACGACAAGGCGGAGACCGTGGCCAGCCGCAAGGCCAGCCAGATCGCGCTGGAACACTTCACGGCGCGTCTGCCCGAGATGTTGGGTGGGAGCGCCGACCTCACCGGTTCGAACCTGACCCAAACCAAGGCCACACCGGCCCTGCGGGTGGATGCCCAAAGCGGCGCGGTGCTCAAGACCACGCTGGGCGAAGGCCCCGCAGCGCGCGAGGTGGTGGGCCGCCACATCAACTACGGCGTGCGTGAATTCGGCATGGCCGCCATCATGAACGGCGTGGCCCTGCATGGCGGCTACATCCCCTACGGCGGCACCTTCCTGACCTTCAGCGACTACTCGCGCAACGCCATCCGCATGGCGGCGTTGATGAAGCAACGCGTCATCCACGTGTTCACCCACGACTCCATCGGCCTGGGCGAAGACGGCCCGACTCACCAGCCGGTCGAGCATC
>JAIYCN010000260.1 GCA_027487995.1 Rubrivivax sp.
CTGCTGCTTGAGGTATCGGCTCACGCCGGTGGTGGTGCCGGTGGTGCCCATGGCACTCACGAAATGAGTGACGCGGCCTTCGGTGTCCTGCCAGATTTCGGGCCCGGTGGTTTCGAAGTGCACGCGGGGGTTGTCGGCATTGGCGAACTGGTCCAGCACCAGACCCTTGCCCTGGCGCTGCAGTTCGTCAGCCAGGTCGCGCGCGGCCTCCATGCCGCCGGCCTTGGGCGTGAGGATGAGTTCCGCACCGAACGCCTTCATGGTTTGCGCGCGCTCAATCGACAAGTCCTCCGGCATGATGAGCACCATGCGGTAGCCGCGGATGGCCGCGGCCATGGCCAGCGCAATGCCGGTGTTGCCCGAGGTGGCTTCAATGAGGGTGTCGCCGGGCTTGATGTCCCCGCGCTCTTCAGCGCGGCGGATCATGCTGATGGCCGGGCGGTCCTTCACCGAGCCCGCGGGGTTGTTGCCCTCCAGCTTTCCCAGGATCACATTGCCGCGGGGCTGCGCCACCTCACGGCCCAGCCGCTGGAGCCTCACCAGAGGCGTGGCGCCGATCACATCTTCCAGGGTCTTGTATGCGGTCATGGTTTCTCCTGCGGCGGATTTTCGCAGGGAGTGGCGCAGCGCGCAGGCGGTGCGGCCATGGGCCACGCGTCAGTGACATAATGGAGGGCTTCGCACGGGCCCTCGTGACGAAATCGGTAGACGTAGCGGATTCAAAATCCGCCGCCGCAAGGCGTGCCAGTTCGAGTCTGGCCGAGGGCACCAACTTTGGGCTGCAGCGCATCGCGTAGACTCCCGCGATGCCTCCCATCCCCGCCTTTACCAAAGCGCTGATCCTCCTGTGCGTGGGCATGTTCTGCGCCCAGTTGTTGTTGCCGCCTTGGTTCGAGGGCTTCCTGGCCTTGTGGCCTCCCGGCAGCGGCAAGTTCGGGCCGTGGCAACTGCTGACCTACGGGGTGCTGCACGGCGACATGGTCCACCTGTTCTTCAACATGCTGGGCCTGTGGATGTTCGGCAGCGAAATTGAGCGTCTGTGGGGCGGCAAGCGCTACTTGCAGCTGATCATCGCCAGCGTGTTGGCCGCCGGCCTGGTGCAGTTGGGCTGGTCGCTGTTGACGAACCACTTCCAACCCACGGTCGGTGCTTCAGGCGCTCTCTTCGGCCTGCTGCTGGCCTTCGGGATGATGTTCCCCAACCGGACCATCATGCCGCTGTTCCCGCCCATCCCCATGAAGGCCAAGGTGTTCGTGGCGGTGTTCGGTGGTTTGGAACTGCTCTTCGGGTTGACCGGCGCCTCGGGCGTGGCGCACTTTGCGCACCTGGGCGGAATGCTCGGTGGCTTCCTGATGATCCAGTATTGGCGCGGGCGGGCGCCGTTCAGCCGGCCTCGGCGCTGAGCCGCGGAAAGGCCCACACGGCCGGCACGCCCTACGCGGCCCGCCCCGCCGGAAGCGCCTCCAACGCGCGCTCTACCGTCGGGTAGCGCAGCCGCACCCCAAGTTCAGCCTTCATCCGCCGGTTGACCAACCGCCGTGATTCACCCCAGAACGAAAGCTGCATCGGCGACAGCTGCTCCCGCGCCTGTGCCCAAGTGATGCGCGCCGGCCGCGGCAGGCCGCAGAGGTCGGCCACATGGTCGTAGTGGTCACCGGTGCGCAGCAGGCCGTCGTCGCTGGTGTTGTAGGCCCGCAGCGGCGCGCCATGGTGCAGGGCGGCCAACACGATGCGCGCCAGATCATCCGCGTGGATGTGGTTGGTGTAGCCGTCTTCTTCGGGTACGAGGGAGGGCGTCCTACGGCGCACGCGGTCGCGCGGGTCGCCGCCTTCACGGTCTGGCGCGTAGATGCCGGGCACCCTCAGCAGCGTGGCCACCGTGCCGGTACGCCGGGCCCAGGCGCGCACGGCCTGTTCCGCGTCCACCCGGCGCCGGGCGCGGTCGGTCTGCGGGTTCACGGGTCGGGACTCCGACACCCACTGGCCTTGGCAGTCACCATAGACGCCGGTGGTGCTCATGTAGACGAACCGTGCCGGGGCGGCGCGGCGGGAGAGCACCTGCAGCAGGACCCTGGTGCGGGGGTCGGTGCGGCCCTGCAGCGGCGGCGGGGCCAAGTGCAGCACGGAATCTGCCAAGCCCGACAGGCGGCCCAGCGTGGTGGGGTCGTCCAGGTTGCCCAGGAGCGGTGTGGCCCCGGCCGCGCGCAGTTCCCCCAAGCGCTGGGGGTTGGAGGTCAGGGCCAGCACCCGCAGGCCCTGCGAGTTGGGCCCGGCGCGCAGCAGCCTCGATTGCTGCAGCTGCCGCAGCACCCGCAGGCCCACGTCACCGCAACCCACGATCAACAGGGTCGGTCGTCGCTTCATCGGCGGAATGATGACATGGCGCGGCACAATTCCGGCTATGAGCTTCAAGATCGACATTCAGCCCGCCGGCCTTCACTTCCAGGTGGAACGCGACCAGGCCATCCTGCCCGCGGCCATTGCGGCCGGCGTGGGCCTGCCCTATGGCTGCCGCGATGGCGCCTGCGGTTCCTGCAAGAGCAAACTGGTGAGTGGCCGCGTGGTCCATGGCGCGCATCAAACCAAAGCGCTCTCGGTGCAGGAAGAAGAAGCGGGGTTGATCCTCACGTGCTGCGCCACGCCGCAGAGCGACTGCGTCATCGAGTCGCGCAGCGTGGTGGCTGCGGGCGAATTCCCCATCTTGAAGATTCCGGTGCGCGTGAGCAGCCTGAACCGGGCGGCGCCGGACGTGATGGTGGTGCGCCTTCAACTGCCGGCCAACGCCAGCTTTCAATACAAGGCGGGGCAGTATGTGGAATTCCTGCTGCGCGACGGCAAGCGCCGCGCCTACAGCATGGGCAATGCACCGCACTTGAAGGGCGACCCGCCGCAGATGGAGCTGCACATCCGCCACATGCCGGGTGGTCTGTTCACCGACGCGCTGTTCAGCACCGTCAAAGAAAAGGACATCATGCGCGTGGAGGGGCCTTATGGTTCCTTCTGGCTGCGCGAGGAGGTGCGCAAGCCCATCGTGTTCCTGGCCTCGGGCACGGGCTTTGCACCCATCAAGGCCCTGATTGAACACATGCAGTTGAAGCAGGACGACCGTCCTGCGGTGCTGTACTGGGGCTGCCGCCAAAAGCGCGACCTGTACCTGCATGAGTGGGCCGAACAGGCCGCCGCCAGCATGCCCAACCTGACGTATGTGCCGGTGCTCAGCGAGCCTGCGGCAGAAGACAACTGGCGCGGCCGCACGGGCTTTGTGCACGAGGCGGTGATGGCCGACTATTCCGATCTATCCGGCCATGAGGTGTATGCCTGTGGCGCACCGGTGATGGTGGACGCCGCGCGGCGCGACTTCAGCGCGCGTTGCGGCTTGCCGGAGGAGGCGTTCTACGCGGACTCGTTCACGTCGGAGGCGGATAAAGCCTGAGCGCTTTGTTTGCGTTAAATGGGGTCGGAGTCAATCAATTTGCGAACGCTCTAAATGGGGTCAGAGTCAATTTATTAGCGAACACCGTGTGTTCGCTAATAAATTGACTCTGACCCCATTTAGAGC
>JAIYCN010000046.1 GCA_027487995.1 Rubrivivax sp.
CGCCAGCGTGCTGCTGCTGCTGGCCAGCGTGGCCGGACGAGGTGAACAAATTCGGAAAATGTCCGTCCCGCTGGCGGTGGATATTCAGTCTACCGAAGTGCGCCTTGGCTGGACCCCCGCCGTCACCATGGCAGCAGCCATGCATCGGACGTTTTCAGCGACTAACGCCCCATCCCTCATCTCGGAGGCTAACCCGTGAGCCGTGTATTCATCATTGCCGAGGCCGGCGTCAACCACAACGGCAACTTGGAAATGGCCTTGCAACTGGTAGACCAAGCTGCTGCTGTAGGTGCAGACGCCATTAAATTTCAAACCTTCAAGGCTGATAACGTTGTTGTCAGGGGCACTGAAAAGGCTGAGTATCAAAAGCAATTCACCAGTGCTAGTGATCAACATGAAATGATCCGCGCCCTTGAACTTGATGAGGAAGCGCACTCCATCATCGCCAAGCGCTGTCAAGAAAAGCAGATTGAGTTCATGTCCACGCCTTTCGATGATTGGGGAGTGGACCTGCTCCTCAGGCTGGGCATGAAAAGAATAAAGATTGCCTCTGGTGAACTAACCAATCGTCCATTCATTGAGATGGTGGCGCGAACCGGAGCACCCTTGATACTTTCCACGGGCATGGCAACCTTGGCCGAGGTAAAGCGAAGCGTTGACTGGATTCAAGCACAGCGTCGCCACGAAGAGGATAAGAGCTGGCTCACCATACTGCACTGCACGTCAAATTATCCCACCGATCCGGAAGATGTAAATCTTCGCGCCATGAGGACATTGGTGCATGAAATTCAATTTCCAGTTGGTTACTCCGATCATACGCTGGGGATTGAAATAAGTCTGGCTGCTGTTGCAATGGGCGCCACCGTCATTGAGAAACATTTTACCCTCGACAGGAGTTTGCCTGGCCCGGACCATCAAGCTTCACTAAGCCCCGATGATCTGGAAGCCATGGTGCGTGGCATTCGGAATATAGAGAGGGCATTTGGATCCGGCGAAAAAAAGCCGACAGATAGTGAATATCCTGTCAGATCGCTTGTCCGCCGGAGTGCCTTTGCCCGGTTCAACCTGAAGGCTGGCGAAGCCTTGAGCTCAGAAAACACAGTATTTCTCCGACCTGGAACGGGGATTGGTCCAGAGCACTGGAACGAACTTCAAGGGCGAAGGATCCAGCGAAGCCTTCGACAGGGTGACTTGTTGCGCTGGGACGACTTGGCATGAGCAAGCGTGTACTGTATCTCACGGGCACTCGAGCAGATTTCGGGCTGATGCTTCCTACGCTGAAAGAGATCGCAGCAACCCCCGGCTTGTCGATCAGCATTTGCGCAACGGGTATGCACCTGTCGCCAAATCATGGGTTGACGATCAAAGAAATTGAAGGAAGTGGCATACACATCGCAGCTCAATGGCCTGTTGAAATTGATCAGGACTCAGGAACTGCCATGGGGATGTGTGCGGCAGCTGTTGCGTCCAACTTGGCTCAACATTTTCAGTTCGACCGACCCGATATTTTGTTGCTACTCGGGGACCGTTGGGAAATGCTCGCTGCAGCGATGGTGGCGACGTTGGCCAGTGTTCCCATCGTTCACATCTGCGGTGGCGATTTGTCTGGCAGTGTTGACGACTCAATACGTCATGCCATCACTAAACTTGCACATGTTCATTGCGTTGCCACACCGGGTGCGCGGGACAGATTATTGCGGATGGGCGAATCCGACCGTCGCGTTCACATCGTGGGGGCCCCGGGGCTGACAGATCTTCATAAGCTAATTGAAGACACCCATGATGACCTGCTTTCAACTCTTGGGATCAATCCAGACGAGCCTTTCGCTTTGGTACTATACCATCCCGTTGTCCAAGACGCGGAGCTGGCGGGGGATCAAATGCGGCAAGTACTGGAGGCCGTCCAACAAGAAGGCTTACAGATTTTGTGTTTGATGCCCAATGCCGATAGCGGAAATTCACGCATACGTTCTGAAATAGATGCAGCAGCCACCGCCAACAAGAAGGTCAAGCCGCTCGTTCATTTGGACAGGCGATCATATATCTTCGTGTTGTCCAAGGTCGAATTACTTGTAGGGAACTCCAGTAGCGGCATTGTAGAAGCGGCCTCATTAGGAACGCCAGTAGTGAATATTGGTGACAGGCAATCCAATCGGGAGCGCAACAGCAATACCTTTGATGCTTTACCTGAAAAATCAGATATCGTCGAGAAGATTCGGCTAGCAAGGAATTTCGACCGCACGATTCGGACTAACATCTATGGCGATGGGAGAGCCGCTCAAAAAATTAGCGCAGTCATTTCTGAGCTTGAGATCAATAGCGGTCTGCTCAAGAAGGTCATGACGTATTGATCAACCACTGGAAAAGACCCATGAACAAAATTGCGAATCAATCTGCAAATTCCTTGATCATTGTCGGAGGGGGTGGGTTTTCCCGTGAGACCATTTGGGCCGCCAGAGAGGCCAAACAGCCGTGGAATGTCGCAGGCATATTGGACGACTCCGATTTGATGCAGGGAAAGGAAGTCTGCGGAGTGAAAGTTGTGGGTAGCGTTAGCGATTGGCAAAGTTATTCCAATTGCCAGTTCGTCGTCGCAATTGGGTCATCACGGGTGCGTCGCCGCGTGGTTGAAAAAATGAAAAGTATCGGTGAGCCCAAGTTCGCCACAGTGATTCACGAGTCGGTCCGACACTCTGCTTACACCGAGTTTGGCGAAGGATCAATCATCACGGCTGGATGCATCATCACCACCCAGGTATCCATCGGACGCCACGTCATCCTCAATCTGTCCACGACTGTTGGCCACGATTGCATCATTGAAGACTTCGTCACCGTTGCACCACTTGCGGCCATTTCAGGAAACGTTTATTTGTCGCAAGGCGCTGAGGTGGGCACTGGTGCAGCGCTTAAGCAAGCCATCCGAATTGGATCCTGCTCGATGGTGGGCATGGGCGCAGTCATGACCAAAGATTTGCCTGAAAACCAATTGGCAGTTGGCAACCCTGCGCGAGTAGTGCGCAGTCTGGATCCGCTGTAATCCCGCTCTCGAGAACAATCAATGACTGCACAGAGGAATTTCTCACGGCCGGATGTTGAGTTGCTGACGATCAACCGACAGACCAGCGTGCGCGACGCGTTATCGCTGCTCGATCGTTCCGGCGCAGGCATGCTGCTGTTGGTGTCGCCGGATGGGGCGTTAGAACGCACGGTGACCGACGGCGATCTGCGTAGGCTCCTTCTCAAGGGTGCATCACTGGAAGGGAATTTACAGGATTTGCCCAACCAGGCCCCACGGGTCATCGGTGAGGGCGAATCGCGCCGTGCCGCCCTCGATCTGATGAATCAGCACGGCATCCACCACCTGCCGGTGGTTGGTGCTCAGGGCAAAGTCGTAGCCATCCTGGAACGTAAGGAAATTGACGCCCAGATTCTGCTGTCCACACCGCATATGGGCGACTCCGAACGGCAATACGTCGAAGAAGCCTTCAAGACCAACTGGATCGCTCCCTTGGGCCCTAATGTTGACGCTTTCGAACGCGAACTGGCCGAGATGGTGGGGGCTCGGCACGCCGCGGCGCTGTCCTCCGGGACAGCTGCCTTGCACCTTGGCTTGCGCTTATTGGGCGTGGGCGCTGGTGACAAGGTATTTTGCTCCACGTTGACCTTCGCGGCTAGCGCCAACCCGATCGTGTACCAGGGTGCCGAACCGGTCTTCATTGACTCCGATCGCGACAGTTGGAACATGTCGCCGCAGGCGCTGGAGCAGGCGTTCGAGACCGCCCGTCGCGAAGGCTGGATGCCAAAAGCGGTGATTATCGTCTGCCTTTATGGGCAAAGTGCAGACATGGACCCGTTGATGGCGCTATGTCGGCACTACAACGTGCCAGTGCTAGAGGACGCGGCGGAAAGCCTGGGGGCCACTTATAAAGGAAAGGCCAGTGGCACCTTTGGACGTCTAGGTGCCTACTCGTTCAACGGCAACAAGATCATCACCACCTCGGGCGGTGGTATGTTAGTCTCTGACGACGCTGACTTGATTGCCAAGGCGCGCTTTCTGGCGACCCAGGCCCGCGATCCAGCCCCCCACTACCAGCACTCGGAAATAGGCTTCAACTACCGGATGAGTAACATCTTGGCCGGTGTCGGCCGCGGACAATTGCAAGTGCTGCGCAGCCGGGTAGAAGCCCGCCGACAAGTGTTCCAAGCGTACCGAGAGGCGCTGAGCGACCTCGATTTCATCACATGGATGCCGGAACCCACCTGGAGCTATTCCACTCATTGGCTCACAGCCTGCACCATTGCACCGCACGCAGGAGCTGACCGTCACTCACTCATGCAACACCTAGCTGGCGAACTGATCGAGGCCCGCCCGCTCTGGAAGCCCATGCACTTGCAACCTGTGTTTCAAAGTTGCCGCTACTTCGCCCATGGTGACGCTTCGGTGTCGGATCAGCTTTTCGACCAGGGGATCTGCCTGCCATCGGGGTCCAATATGTCGACGGTTGACGTGGAGCGCATCGTGGACGTCATCCGCAGATTTCGGCGCAGAGCATCATGAAGCGCCTTTTCGACATCCTGCTATGCATCGTGGCGGGGCTGCTGCTGCTGCTGCCGATTGCCCTGACTGGTCTCGCTGTCCGCTTGACATCCCGGGGCCCTGCCTTGTATTGGTCTGATCGTGTGGGACGAAACAACAGCATCTTCAAGATGCCCAAGTTCCGGAGCATGCAGGTGGGTACACCTGCCGTGGCGACCCACCTCTTGAGCGACCCGGATGTCTACCTGAGCCCCATCGGATCCTTTCTGCGCAAGAGCAGCCTGGATGAGCTGCCTCAGTTGTGGAGCATCCTAGTGGGTGACATGAGTTTCGTCGGTCCACGGCCTGCATTGTTCAATCAAGACGACCTCATAGCCTTGCGAACCGAACAGGGGGTGCACCGCCTTTTGCCGGGTTTGACCGGCTGGGCTCAGGTCAACGGGCGGGACGAGATCCCGATTCCAGAGAAAGTGGCTCTGGATGCCGAGTACATGCGCCGACAGTCTTTGTGGTTCGACATGCGAATAATTTGGCTGACGTTCGGCAAGGTTGTCCGAAGTGACGGTATCGCACACTGATTGAAATTTGACGGTGCCTGGTTTGAAAACGGTCAAAAAAAGCGTGAAGTCGGCTGCAAGTTCAAAGATAGTTCCGCCATGTGAGTGTTCACGCATCAACGCGCGCTGCGGCGGGGGTTGTGCAAAACATCCTTTGTGTGTACGAGACTAACGCCTCCGAGGCATCGAACAGCCTGACATGCGTCGCCAACTACTAGACCTCCCCCGCAACGGCAAACGTATTGTCGTGGCAGCAACTGATGTGGGCCTTTGCCTTCTGGCTTCGTGGGGCGCTTTTAGTTTTTGCACAGGTGCTTGGGTCGCCCCCTCGCACCAACCCCTGCTGGAATCCATCTTTACGTCCCTTTGCATCGCTCTGCCGGTGTTCGCCTTCGCCGGGCTTTACAACGCCATCTTTCGCTACATGGGCATGAATTCATTGGTCGCCCTGGGCAAAGCGATGTTGGGCTACACCGCGGCCTATGTCTTGGTGGTGGGGGTGATTGGCCTGCCAGGCGTGCCGCGCGCCGTGGGCCTTTTGCAACCCTTGCTGTTGCTGGTGTTGATGGTGGTCCTGCGCCTGGGCATGCGGGTTTGGCTGGATGATCTGTTTTCTGCATCCCCAGAAGGTGAGCCACGGCTGCGAGTGGTGATCTTCGGTGCAGGTTCGGCCGGCAGGCAGTTGGCAGCGGCCATGTTTCGCTCGCCGCAACACCGCGTGGTGGGCTACCTGGATGATGACTCGCGCCTTTGGGGCAACACGCTGGACGGGGTCAAGGTATTCAGCCCGCAGCAGTTGAACCAGTGCATGGCCAGTGCAGCCCCGCAGGAAGTGCTGCTGGCCATTCCATCGGCCACGCGGCAGCGCCGCGGTGAAATCATCGAAAGCCTGCGCGAATATCCCGTGCATGTACGCACCTTGCCGGGCCTAGCCGACCTGGCCAGTGGCAAGGTGGATGTGGCTGACCTTCGCGAACTGGACATTGAAGACTTGCTGGGGCGGGACCCGGTGCCCCCCAACGGCCTGCTGCTGAACCGAAACATTCGCGGCAAGGTGGTGCTAGTGACCGGTGCCGGTGGCAGCATCGGCAGTGAACTGTGTCGGCAGATTGCCGCCTGTTCACCGGCAAAGCTGCTGTTGGTGGACAACAGTGAATACGCGCTGTATGCCATCCATCAGGAACTGGAGAGTGGCGCGGACGGTGTAGGCACTGTGCCTACTGTTCCGCTTGTGCCCCTGTTGGCTTCAGTCACCGATGAAGCCCGCTTGGCGCAGATCTTCAGCACTTGGAAGCCGCACACCGTCTACCACGCCGCGGCCTTCAAGCACGTGCCCATGGTGGAACACAACCCCACCCAGGGCATTTGGAACAACGTGTGGGGCACCATGCTGTGCGCCCGCGCAGCGGTGAATGCGGGAGTGGGGCACTTCGTGCTGGTCAGCACGGACAAGGCCGTTCGGCCCACCAACATCATGGGTGCTACCAAGCGCTTGGCCGAATTGGTGCTGCAGGCCATGGCGGCTGGCGCGGGCCGCACCTGCTTTGCCATGGTCCGTTTCGGCAATGTGCTGGGTTCGAGCGGCAGTGTGGTGCCGCTGTTCCGGGAACAGATACGCAATGGCGGCCCCATCACCCTCACGCACCCGGACATCACCCGTTACTTCATGACCATCCCTGAAGCCGCGCAACTGGTGGTGCAGGCCGGGGCCATGGCCAGCGGGGGCGAGGTGTACGTGTTGGACATGGGCCAGCCCGTTCGCATCATGGACTTGGCCTGCCGCTTGGTGGAGCTTTCGGGCATGACCGTGCGCAGTGCTGCCAACCCACATGGGGACATCGAGATAAAGACCACGGGCCTGAGGCCTGGTGAAAAGCTGTACGAAGAACTGCTGATTGGCGACAACCCCCAGCCCACCCAGCACCCGCGCATCATGAAAGCGCATGAAGAGGTGCTTTCGTGGGATGAACTGCAGCCCGCGCTGGAAACTTTGAAGGGCCTGATGGCCAGCAACGACATTCCGGCCATCAAGCGATTGCTGCAGGTGTTGGTGCGCGGCTACCAGCCTGCGGCGGATGTGGTGGATTGGGTGTGGTGTGCGCAGGAGGGGGGGGCTGTGGGTGGTGCGGCTGGTGGTGCGGCGGCATTGGATGCGGTGCCGGTGAAGTCCACCTTATGAGGGGTGTCTCAGGGGCTGTACAAGCAGCCTCGCGCCGGTTGAGAATCAGCCCATGAGCCGCTCTTCTTCGCCGTTGTCTTCCGCGTGGTCGGGTTCAGCTGGGCTGTCTTCTGACGGTGGCTTTGCTGGTGGTTCTCCTGGCGGCCCTTCTGGCGGCTCTTCTGGCGGCTCTTCTGGTAGCTCTCCCGGTGGTGACGCAGGCTCGGCTCTGGCGGTTCGCGCAGCGTGTGCTGACTTGGCCTGTGTGCTGGCCGCATGGCTGGTGGGCTACCTTTTGCGCTTGGGCGCTACCCGTTTGCATGTGGTCACCTGGTGGCCCGAGGTGGCGTTCATCGTGCTGTGCGCGGGGCTAACCGTGGGGCTGTTGGCGTGGCGGGGCTTCTATGCCGGTGCGGTTGCCGTACCTGCGCCGGTTGGGCTGGGGGGGGTGAGCCTGCAGGCGGCCAGGCGCTTGGCTTTCGTCGTGTTGGGCACCGGCTACGGGCTTAGCGCCGCGGTGCGGTTCTTCGATGTGGAAATCATTTCCCGCACCGCCATTCTGCTGGCGCCTCTGTTGGCCGTGCTGTTCATGGTGGGTTGGCGCTTGGCGTTGGCGTGGTGGGTGGATGCAGCGGCGGCGCAGCACCCGCGCGGTGGGTGCGCTGCGCCGGCTGCTGGTGGGGTTCTGCGCGGCGCTGCTGATGCTGAGGTAGGTGGCGACCTGGCCGGCCAACTTCGCACGGGCACCGTTCGCCGCTTGGTGGTGGTCAACGAAGAGGGCGCAGACCTGCGGCCCGTGTGGCGCTTCCTCAGTGAGGCCGATACGCAGGCGCCTATTGAGGCGGCCATGTTTC
>JAIYCN010000344.1 GCA_027487995.1 Rubrivivax sp.
CCCGGCGGTGCCGCGTCCGCAGGTAGGCGCTCTCGACCTCGATCTCCGGGGGGAAAGGGTAGTCGTTGTTGAAGCCCGCGAGGTCGGCGTTCCGGGTGTAGCCGTAATCCGCGTACACGCCCCACTGCTTCACATCGGCGAAGAAGGCCTGCAGCTGGTAAAAGTCCTTCGCCAAAATCGGATCGAACTTGTGGTCGTGGCACTCCGCGCAGCCGAAGGTGCTGCCGAACCACGCCGCGGAGACCGAACGGACCCGTTCCGCCCCGTACTTGGCCAAGTACTCCGCCGGCTGCGCCCCGCCCTCGCGGGTCATCATGTTGAGGCGATTGTAGCCGGTGGCGACGCGCTGGGCCGGAGTCGGGTTCGGCAACAGGTCGCCGGCCAGCTGCTCCAGGGTGAAGGCGTCGAAGCGCTGGTTGGCGTTGAAGGCGTTGATCACCCAGTCGCGGTACGGGAAGATCCGCTGGTTCTGGTCGCCGTGGAACCCCACCGTGTCCGCGTAGCGGGCGAGGTCCAGCCACCACACGGCGAGGCGCTCCCCGTGGCGCGGCGAGGCGAGCAGGCGCTCCACCTGGCGCTCATAGGCCCCCGGCGCGGTATCGCTCAGGAAGGCGGCCGTCTCCGCGGGCGTGGGCGGCAGGCCGGTCAGGTCGAGCGCCAAGCGGCGGAGCAGCCGCGCCCGGTCCGCCTCGGGGGCGGGCGGGAGCGACTGCGTGGCGAGGCGGGCGCGGATGAAGGCGTCGATCGGGTGCGCGGCACCCGGAACCGAGGGAACGGCGGGCCGCTCGAGGGCCGCGTAGGCCCAGTGCGTCTCGTAGCGGGCGCCCTGCTCGATCCAGCGGCGCAGGAGGGCCTGCTGCTGGGCGGTGAGCGCCTTGTGGTGGTCCGCCGGCGGCATCGGGTCGACCGGGTCGGCGATGCGGAGGAGGAGTTCGCTCTGGTCGGGGCGCCCGGGGACGATCGGGATCGCGCCGCTTTTGGCGGGCCGGAGCGCCTCCTCGCGGACGTCGAGCCGGAGCCGGGCCTTGCGCGTCTGGGCGTCGAACCCGTGGCAGTGGAAGCACGCGTCCGCCAGGATCGGGCGGATGTGCTGGTTGAAGGAGACGACCTCGGGCAGGGGCGCCGCCGCGGGAGCCGGGTCGGCCGCGCGGGCAACGGCAAGGGCGAGCGGAACCAGGGCGAGCAGCAGAGGGGAGGCAGGGCGGGGCATC
The DNA here is from genome assembly GCA_027487995.1 of Rubrivivax sp. GTDB lineage: Bacteria > Pseudomonadota > Gammaproteobacteria > Burkholderiales > Burkholderiaceae_C > RFTU01. Next base: position 1,212 of record JAIYCN010000344.1, read on the forward strand.
GCGAGCAACGGAAGCGAAACGCCGGCCCCCGTTTTCTCAAGCCCGGGAAGGGTGCCGCGGAACGTACAAGGGACGCTTTCCCCGGCCGACGGCACCGAGCGCCCACCCGAAACGTCCCCGAACGAAAGGCGCTCTGCCTGGCTCCGCCCGACTGCTTTCCCGACGGCAGGGACCGGGGCAGGATGCCCCGGCTACACCGAGCCGCCGCCCCGGGTCCTCAAACCCCTCCCCGCGGCGTCACCCCCAATTTGGTCCGCCCGGCGGAGCGCGGCCGCCGCCCGCCCAAACGGCGGCCGCCGGCCCGCTCCGACCCCACGAAAACCCGTCCGCCCGCCACGGCGGCCCGGCAGCACGATTCCATCCTGAGCGGACCAGCCGGCCCCTTGACCGCCCCCACGCGCGTATTACGGTAATACGCATGCCGACCCTCACCTTCAAGGTTTCGCCGGAAGAGGCGCGCGTGATCCGCGCCAAGGCGCGCGCGGAGAAGTCCACGGTGTCCGCCTTCCTGCGCACGCGGGTGCTCGACGCCAAACCGGCACCGGCCCGCCGCCGCGTCATCAAGCGGCATCCGGTTTCCGGCCTGCTTTACGATGCGACGGACGCGGGCGGCCCCGTCGTGACGCCCGAGCAGATCCGCGCCGCGCTCGCCGACTTCCCATGAACTATCTCCTGGATGTGAACGCCTTGCTCGCGTGGCGGCACGCGAACGCGCACGGCCACGACGCATTTCATGCTTGGGTGAAGGCGGCGGGGTTCAAGGCGCTCGGCACGTGCGCCCACACGGAACTCGGCTTCCTCCGGGTCTCGATGCAGGTGTTCAACCTCTCCCTGGCGGAGGCCCAGACGGCACTCGCCGAGATCAAGCGTCAGGCCGGCGGGTTCGTGGCGGGCGCCCCTTCGCCGAAATTCCCGGCGTGGGGCAGCAAACCCAGCCAAACTTCCGACGGGTACCTGGTCCAAGTCGCCACGGCGGCCGGGCTCACCCTCGCCACCTTCGACACCGCGATCCCCGGCGCGACGCTGATTCGCTGATCGTACCGCGGCGGCGGGGCGCCCTGCGCGGTCGTCGCGAAGGACCGGGGCAGGATGCCCCGGCTACACCGGACCGCCGCACGCCAAAATTTAGCCTACTCCGCGGGGACGCCCCACCCCTGCCGCAACCACGCGGATCGGTGTAGCCGGGGTATCCTACCCCGGTCCACGCAGACGAAAGCGCCTACCCGAAACGTCCCCGAACGAAAGGCACTCTGCTTGGCGCCGCCTGGGCTTGCCCTAGCCTGCCCCCCTTGGTTTCGGGCTGGAACTCCGTTACTGCGGGCACCCGCGACCTTATGTCGCAAGAGCCGGTTGCGGCTTGGATTCACCCATCAATTTCACCCAAGGTCGGCACAACGAGCTCATTGGATTTACCGACCGGAAACTGGATTTTCAGGGGGATCGGATCCGGGAGGGTTTCGCGTGCGGTGAGGACTTCGCGGCCGTCGGCGTGCGGATCATAAGGCGCGCAGGCGCCAGGTCAGGACGTGAGCGATCCCGAGGAGCAGCACGAAGACCGCGCCGCCCACCAAAGCACGCCCGCTCGCCGTGCTTCCGGGGATCAGCACCGTCAGCGAAGGAAGCCAGAGCAGAGCGAAGGACCCGATCAGGCTGCTGGACTGCACCAAGCCAACGCAGGTGCCGGCTCGCTGCTTCGGGCCGCTGCGCACCGCGCACGCCATCGCCAAGGGAAGCGCGGAGATAGCGAGACCCAGGAAGATCACGATCGGCGTTGCCGGGGCTGTCCCCATCACGCGCGGACCAAGCACCCAGGCCGAGACGGCAAGGCACGCCAGCGCCGTCATCACCCGGAGGAGCAAAAACGGACTCGCCCTCAGCGCGATGAGCGCTGCCGTCGGCGCGCCGAGCATGGTGGCGACCCAATATAAGCTCACGATGAAGGCACGCTGGTCGTCCGCGAGCTCCCAGACCACGCGCGAGATGAACTCGCTCCACAACGAACCCACCGAGTAGAGCGTCCCACCCATCACGAAGGCGACGAAGCAGCAGATCCGCACCTCGCGGATGCCGAGGATGCTGACGATCGAGAGTTTTCCCGCGGCGTCCGGTCCGGACATTGCGACCAACGGCCCGCAAGCGGCCGAGATCTGACCACGCAGCGTCCAGATGATGAGGGCGAGCACGGGCGCGGCGACCGCGAGGGCGAGGAGCGAAATGCGCCAGCCGCCGTCGTCCGGCAGGGCTTGGCCGACCGCGGAGCCGAGCGAAACGGCGACGCCGATCGAGAAGGACAACGCGGCCATGCCCAGGGGCAGCACGCGCGGCGGGAGCGTGCGCGCGGCGAGCAGTCCGTAAGCCGGAGGTCCCACCGCATACGAGACGCCGATGAGCGCGTAGCCTGCGATGGCCAGCGCGGGACCATGCGCCAAGGCGAAGATTCCCGCGCCCGTGGCGGCGATAGCCAGCCCCGCGAGCACGCAAGTGGTCGGGCCAAAGCGATCGACCGATCGACCCGCCAAGGGCAAGGAGAGACCCGCCGCGACGAAGAATGTCCCGGCGAGAAGCCCGACCTGCGGCTGGGTGAGCTTCATCACGACCTTGAGGTCCGGAGCCGCCGCGCCGATCGCCGCCGCGATCATCATCATCAAGGCAGGGACGCAAACGACCACGGCGAGCAGCAGGATTATCCGCGCCCTCGGCAGCGCGGAGGGCGCAGCTGCTGCGGGAGTTGGTTGATGCGCGGAGTCCATTTCGGGGGGGTGCGGGATCAGACACCAAGCGAATGAGCGGTAAAAGGTCTAAAAGCGGAAAAGTTGGAAAGTGAAAGGGGCGAGGGACTAGGAGGCTAAGAGACCAAAAGACAGCCGAGCTGAAATCGAGCCAGGTCGCTGTGGCGACCAGCAGACCAAGGGCCGAACCGCGGGATTGCCTCCGGGCGAGATCAGTTACGCCGCCGGCCTCTTGGCGCCCCCGGAAGAATTGCGGATCAAATCGTTCGCTTCGCGTCGGTATCGGCGGGCCCCCTCGACGATCGGAGCCGAAAGGGGGGGGGCTTTGGCCGCGAACCACGGCCTGCCCCGCTTGGTTTCGGCTGGCCTCGGGCTGCTTTGGCTCCGCGGGTCCGCCCCGCTCGTGCCGAAACCAAGGGGATTGATGTAGCCGGGGTATCCTACCCTGGCCGACGGGACGAAAGCGCCTACCCGAAACGTCCTCGAACGAAAGGTACTCCGCTTGGGTCCGCACGTATGCCACCCCGACTGCAAGGCGAAGGGACGGGGTCAGGCCTTTGCGCGTTGCGCATCGCGGTGGCTCCCGATGCCGGGGCGCAGCGTGGCAGATAGACCTAGCCAACGGACGCAAGCCAGCCAGGCGTAAGGCGGGGCCACCTGTTCGCGGAGCTACCGGCGCCTTTAGCCTCGGCTGCAACGCGCAACGGCCACCCCCCGTTTGGCCACCCCATCCTTCCGGCCCCGGCGCGACCCAGAATTGTCACACGGACGCGGTTGAACTCCGGCCGCACTTGGCCGCAATCCCCGCCGCGTCCCCCCACTTCATCGTTCCGTTCCTCCCCCCGATGTCCCTTACCCTGCTTTCCCGGCGTTGCTTTGTCCGCCTGGGCCTCGCCCGCACCGTCCTGTTGGCGTCGCTCCTGGTGCCCTGCGGGCTCCGCGTCCACGCGGCGGCCGAGCCCCTGCCCCCGGTGGTCTTCGTCCACGGCAACGGCGATTCCGCCGCGCTGTGGCTCACCACCGTCTGGCGCTTTGAGAG
>JAIYCN010000033.1 GCA_027487995.1 Rubrivivax sp.
AGCCACACCACCAGCGCGTGCAGCGCCTTGGCGTACTCCACGGCCTCGGCGCTCGAACGCATCTCGGGCTCGCTCACAATTTCCAACAGCGGCGTGCCCGCGCGGTTCAGGTCAATGCCCGAACTCTTTTCGCCATGCGGGCCGGCGTAGTCTTCGTGCAGGCTCTTGCCCGCGTCTTCTTCCAGGTGCGCGCGGGTCAGGTTCACCCGCTTGCTCACCCCATCCACGAGGATGTCCACGTGGCCGCCCTGCACCACCGGAATCTCGTACTGGCTGATCTGGTAGCCCTTGGGCAGGTCGGGGTAGAAGTAATTCTTGCGCGCGAAGATGGACAGTGGCGCCACGGTGGCGCCAATGGCCAGACCGAAGCGGATGGCCCGCTCCACGGCGGCGCGGTTCATCACAGGCAGCGTGCCCGGCAGGGCCAGGTCCACCGCGCAGGCCTGCGTATTGGGCGCCGCACCGAAGGCGGTGGAGGCGCCGCTGAAGATCTTGCTGACCGTGCTCAACTGGGTGTGCGTCTCCAGGCCGATCACGACCTCATAGCCCCGTACGAGCAGGGGTTTGGTGGCGCCGCTCATCGCACGCCCTCCGGGGTCTTGAGATGGAAGTCGGTGGCCTGCTGCAGTGCATGGGCCGTGTGCAGCAGGGTGCCTTCGCCAAAGTAGTTGCCGATCAACTGCAGGCCCACCGGCATGCCCTGGTCACCAAGGCCCGCGGGCACGCTCATGCCGGGCAGGCCGGCCAGTGAAGCGGGCAGGGTGAAGATGTCCGCCAGGTAGGCCTGCAGCGGGTCATCCGAGCCTTGGCCCAGCTTCCATGCCACCGTGGGGGCCACCGGGCCGGCAATCACATCGCACTGGGTGAAGCACTGCTGGAAATCGTCTGCAATCATGCGACGCAGCTTCTGCGCCTGCAGGTAGTAGGCGTCGTAGTAGCCGTGCGAAAGCACGTAGGCGCCGATCATGATGCGGCGCTTCACCTCGGCACCGAACCCTTCGGCCCGGGTCTTCTTGTACATGTCCAGCAGGTCGCCGTACTGCTGCGCGCGGTGGCCGAACTTCACGCCATCGAAGCGGCTGAGGTTGGAACTGGCCTCGGCTGGGGCGATGATGTAGTACACCGGAATCGAGAGTTCCGTGCGCGGCAGGCTCACGTCCACCAGCGTGGCGCCCAGCTTTTCCAGTTCCGCCAGTGCTGTCCGCACGGCCCCGTTCACATCGGCTGCCAACGCCGCGGGGAAGAACTCGCGCGGCAGGCCAATGCGCAGGCCCTTGAGTGGGTGCGTGGCGCTCGCGCCTTCGCGGGTGGCCGTCATCTGCGCCACATAGTCCGCCGCAGGCCGCTGGGCACTGGTGCTGTCGAGTTCATCAAAGCCCGCCATGGCCGAAAGCATCAGCGCGCAATCTTCGGCGCTGCGTGCCATGGGGCCAGCCTGGTCCAGTGATGAAGCAAAGGCGATCATCCCGTAGCGTGAACACACGCCATAGGTGGGCTTGATGCCGGTGATGCCGGTGAAGCTGGCGGGCTGGCGAATGGAGCCACCGGTGTCGGTGCCGGTGCAGCCGGCCACCAGACCAGCTGCCACGGCCACGGCTGAACCACCGGAAGAGCCGCCCGGCACGCGCTGCACATCCCAGGGGTTCTTGGCTGGGAAGTAGGCCGAGTTCTCGTTGGCCGAACCCATGGCGAACTCGTCGCAGTTCAGCTTGCCCAGGCTCACCGCGCCCGCGGCCTTCAGCCGCGCCACCACCGTGGCATCAAAGGGGCTGCGGTAGCCCTGCAGCATCTTCGAACCCGCCGTGGTGGGGGCATCCTGCGTGACGAAGATGTCCTTGTGGGCAATCGGCACCCCATTGAGGCTCGCCGCGCCACCCGCTGCACGGCGTGCATCGGCCGCCTTGGCCTGCGCCAGGGCCAATTCCGCGTCCAGGTGCAGGAAGGCACCCAAGGACTGATGCGCCTGCGCCCGCGACAGGAAGTCCTGCGTCAGTTCCACACTCGACGCCTGCCCCTGCGCCACCAACCGCGCGGCCTGCGCCACGCCCATGAACGCGGCGCTCATTCGATCACCTTCGGAACCAGGAACAGGCCTTCATGCACCGCCGGAGCGCTGCGCTGGTTGGCTTCCCGGTCCACCGTCTCGGTGACGGCATCTTCGCGCAGACGCAACTCCACCGCCTGCACCGCCGAAAGCGGCGTGTACAGCGGTTCCACGCCGCTCGTGTCCACGGCGCTCATCTGTTCGACGATGGCAAAGAAGCCGTTGAGTTGCGTGAGCATCGCCGCCTGTTGCGGCGCATCCAGTTCCAGCCGTGCCAGATGGGCAATGCGGCTGACGTCTTTAGGTGTCAGGGCCATGGTCAGTTATTATCGCGTGTTCGACTTTTCCGCATCATGTTCGAATCATTTCGCCGCCACTTCTCGACCGACCTCGCCATTGACCTGGGGACGGCCAACACGCTCATCTACGTGCGGGGCAAGGGCATCGTGCTCGACGAGCCCTCCGTGGTGTCCATCCGCCAGGAAGGCGGGCCCAATGGAAAGAAGAGCATCCAGGCCGTCGGCCATGACGCCAAGGCGATGTTGGGCAAGGTGCCCGGCAACATCGAGGCCATCCGCCCGATGAAGGACGGCGTGATCGCCGACTTCACGATCACCGAGCAGATGCTCAAGCAGTTCATCAAGATGGTGCACCCGCGCTCGGTCTTCCGGCCCAGCCCGCGCATCATCATTTGCGTCCCCTGCGGCTCCACCCAGGTAGAACGCCGCGCCATCCGTGAATCGGCATTGGGCGCCGGGGCCTCCGAGGTTTACCTCATTGAAGAACCCATGGCTGCAGCCATCGGCGCGGGCCTGCCGGTCAGCGACGCCTCGGGTTCGATGGTCATCGACATCGGCGGCGGTACCACCGAAGTGGGCGTCATTTCCCTGGGCGGCATGGTCTACAAGGGCAGTGTGCGCGTGGGCGGCGACAAGTTCGACGAAGCCATCATCAACTACATCCGCCGCAACTACGGCATGTTGATTGGCGAGCCCACGGCCGAACTCATCAAGAAGACCATCGGCAGCGCCTTCCCCGGCAGCGAGGTCAAGGAGATGGAAGTCAAGGGCCGCAACCTCTCCGAGGGCGTGCCGCGCAGCTTCACCGTCAGTTCCAATGAAGTGCTGGAAGCCCTGACCGACCCGCTCAACCAGATCGTGTCTGCGGTGAAGAACGCACTGGAGCAGACCCCGCCTGAACTGGGCGCCGACATTGCCGAACGCGGCATGATGCTCACCGGCGGCGGCGCCCTGTTGCGCGACCTGGACCGCCTGCTCAGCGAAGAAACCGGCCTGCCCGTGCTGGTGGCCGAAGATCCCCTGACCTGCGTGGTCAAGGGCTGCGGGATGGCCCTGGAGCGGATGGACCGCCTGGGCGGCATCTTCACCTCCGAGTAACCCCATCACAGGCTGCCTGCAGGCCCGCAGGCAGCCGGCGAGGCTGGCATCGTGGCCCCACCGGGAACCCTCGACCGCACCCCACCGCCGTTCTTCCGGCAGGGCGCCAGCGCGCGCAGCCAGTTGCTACTGTGCACCGCATTGGCCGTGTTCCTGATGGCGGCCGACCACCGACTGCAGATCACGCATCCGCTGCGCTCCACGCTGGCCACGGTGCTCTTGCCGCTTCAGCAGGTGGCGCGCTGGCCTGGCCAGGTGCTGGACACCGCTGGCCACTACATCGCTGGCCTGGACCGTGCGGTGGGCCAAAGCGAGGCGTTGCAGCGCCAACTGGCCGCGCAGAGCGAGGCCATCACGCGCGCAGCACGCTTGGAAGCCGAGAACGCGGAGTTGCGCGCACTCATGGGCCTGCGTGCCGCCACACCCGTGGGCACCGTGCAGGCCGAAGTGTTGTTCGAGGCCGCCGACCGCTATTCACGCAAGGTGATGATCGACCGCGGCTCGGTGGCCGGTATCACCCTGGCCTCGCCCGTCATCCACGAATCCGGGCTTCTCGGGCAGGTCACGCGGGTGTATCCGCTGTCGGCCGAAGTCACCCTGCTGCAGGACCAGCAAATTTCGGTGCCCGTGCTCAACCAGCGCACCCGCCAGCGTGGCGTGGCCTTCGGCGACGGGGCCGATGCTGCGGGCATGGAGTTGCGTTTCGTGGCGGCCAATGCCGACGTGCAGGTGGGGGACGAACTCATCACCTCGGGCCTGGACGGCGTGTACCCGCCGGGCCTGCCGGTGGCGCGTGTGGCGCAGGTGCAGCGCCAGGCCGAAACCAGCTTTGCCCGCATCGAGCTCACGCCCGTGGCCTCGGCAGATGGCCGCCGGCACGTGCTGGTGCTGCCCATGAAGGCCCGCAAGGCCGAACAGGGCGCGCAAGAGGGTGCGCGTGATGGCGCGCAAGAAAGCACCCCCAGCCCGAGAGGTTCGCGCCCATGATCATGCCGCGCGGCACCGGGCAGCTCCTGCTGCCGGCCAACCCCTTCTTTGTTTGGGGCTCCATCATCCTGGCCCTGATGGGCAACCTGCTGCCGGTGGGGCGCGCGTGGTGGATGCCCGACCTGCTGGCCCTGGTGGTGGTCTTCTGGAACGTCCACCAGCCTCGCCGTGTGGGCGTGGTGACCGCCTTCATCTGCGGCGTGCTTGTGGACGTGCACCAGGGCGCGTTGTTGGGCCAGCACGCGCTGGCCTACACCCTGCTGGGCTATGCCTCGGTGACGCTGCACCGCCGGCTGCTGTGGTTCGGCCTGGGCGGGCAGATGGCCCATGTGCTGCCCCTGTTCGTCACGGCGCAGTTACTGTCCACCGTCATCCGTCTGGCGGTGGGGGGCATGTGGCCGGGCTGGGGTGTGGTGGCCTCACCCCTGATGCAAACCTTGCTGTGGCCCGTGGCCACACTGGTGCTGTTGGCGCCGCAACGCCGGGCACCCGACCCCGATGAAAATCGCCCCCTGTAGCGCCGCTCCCTCACTCATCCCAGAATCGCACCGCCCCACGCCTTGCCCATGACCGAACTGAAGAACGTCGAACTTGAGCTGGCGCGTTTTCGCGACCGGCTGTTCGTCGTGGGCTTGTGCATCCTCGTGGCCCTGCTGCTGTTGGGCGGGCGTGCCGTGGTGCTGCAGGTGCTGCGCCATGATGACCTGGCCGCGCAGGCCGAGGCCAACCGCACCGCCGTGTTGCCCATCGTGCCCAACCGCGGCCTCATCGTGGACCGCAACGGCGTGGTGCTGGCCAGCAACTACTCGGCCTACACGCTGGAGATCACGCCCTCCAAGGTGAAGAACCTGGAAGCCACGCTGGATGCGCTGGCCGAAGTGGTGGACATCCAACCCCAGCACCGCCGCCGCTTCAAGCGCCTGATGGAGGAAAGCAAGCGCTTCGATTCGCTGCCCATCCGCTCGCGCCTGTCCGACGAGGACGTGGCCCGCTTTTCCGCCCAGCGCTTTCGCTTCCCCGGTGTGGAGTTGCGCGCACGGCTCTTCCGCCACTACCCCATGGGCGAAACCGGCAGCCACCTCATCGGCTACATCGGCCGCATCAACGCGGCCGAGAAGCGCGCGATGAACGACTGGGACGATGAGGAACTGGCCAACTACCGCGGCACCGAATACATCGGCAAGCTGGGCGTGGAGCAGCGCTACGAGCGGCAGCTTCATGGCATCACCGGCTACCAGGAGGTGGAGACCAGCGCAGGCGGCCGTGCCATCCGGCGCCTGAACAGCCGTGGCGCCACGCCGGGCAACACCGTCACGCTCAGCGTGGACATCCGCCTGCAGTGGCTGGTGGAGCAGCTCTACGGCAACCGCCGCGGCGCACTGGTGGCCATCGACCCACGCAACGGCGAAGTGCTGGCGCTGGTGAGCAAGCCCACCTTCGACCCCAACCTCTTCGTGGACGGCATCGACGCCGAGAACTGGCGCGAGCTCAACGAAAGCATCGACAAGCCGCTGCTCAACCGGGCCCTTCGCGGCACCTACCCGCCGGGCTCCACCTTCAAGCCCTTCATGGGCCTGGCCGCGCTCAACACCGGCAAACGCAGCGCCGAGACCGTCATCAACGACAGCGGCACCTTCACCTTCGGCGGGCATGTGTTCCGCAGCCATGGCGACCACGGCTTGGGCGCAGTGAACCTGCACACCAGCATCGTGAAGTCCAGCAATGTCTACTACTACTCGCTGGCCAACGAGATGGGTGTGGACCTGATGCACGAACAGCTTTCGCCGCTGGGCTTTGGGCGGCGCACGG
>JAIYCN010000275.1 GCA_027487995.1 Rubrivivax sp.
CGGGGGTTCAATTCCCCCCAGCTCCACCATCTTGATCTATCATGATGCGTCAAGATTCATCATGATGGAGCTACGCATGTCCGCCCCCGTGCGAGAGAAGTTCTCCTCCCAAGCCGCACCTGAGGTGCTGGCAGCCTTGCGCCAAATCGCCGAAAGCCAGGGACGACAGTTCCAGGCGGTGCTTGATGACGCCCTCAGGGATTACATCGACCGACAACAAACCGAGCGTCCGCGCCGCCACGTGATGGCGGCATTCGCGTCCAGCCTCGAAGAGTTCGACAGCCTCTACCGTGAATTGGCCAAGTAGCACGTGGCGCGCGACTATTTGACCGTTGCCGATGTGCTGGGAATGCATGCGGTGCTGATGAAACGGTACGGTGGCCCCTATGGCGTTCGGGATCCCGGAGCACTCGAAGCGGCGCTGTTCCGGCCCCAAACGGGCTACTACACCGACATCGTCGCAGAGGCCGCCGCTTTGATGGAAAGCCTGGCGATCAATCATCCATTCGTGGATGGCAATAAGCGCATTGCCTTTGCAGCCACCGACGTTTTCCTGCGCATCAACGGTTGGCGATTGCAGCGTCCGCCGATGGAGATCTATGCGGACATGCTTGAGATGTTTGACGCGCGAACCTTCGATATGGGCCACCTGGAGCCGTGGCTGCGTCGGTTCGCGGCACCCGCATGACTTTCGTGCATCCAAGTCCCGCAACGCTGACGCCCCTCAACCCCCACATACACCCGCGCCCTACGCTAACCCCTCAAGGGGGTAGCCATGACCGTCGAACCCAAGTTCCATCGGCGCGGGGAAATTCAGCATCACCGCCGCGCGTCCAGAACCGCGCGCGCCATCCAACCCGCGGCCACTGAAGACCCCATCCTGCACGAGCGCCCAGACGGCATCTACTGGCAGGCGGTTGAAGGCGAGGAAGCCTTCGGGCCCTTTGAAACCTACGAGTTGGCGCGCGCCGACTTTCTGCGCGGTGATGAAGAGCGCCCCGTGCCGGGCGAAACGCTGGAGGACGCTGAAGACGAGCTGGGCATGAACACCTGGGTGGATGAGGAAAGTGGTGAATTGGAGGAGGGGTCTTGTCCTCCGCATCTGCCGCGACCATGAGGGGCTTGGCCCTCGTCCGTCAGTCCACCGGAGAAACGGCGCGCTTGGGGAAGGCTTTGAGTACCTTCTTGTCCAGGGTCACCAGTTGGGTATCCAAGCGCTTGGCCAAGGCCACAAACTCGCAGTCGTACGCCGAGCAATCGCTGTCACGCACCAACTCCAGCACTGCGCGTGACGGCACCTCGAACTCGAAGCCTTCCAGCAAAGATTCCGCCTCAGCTTGAAGGCTGCAGGCTTGCTCGAAGCTCAGCACTTTTCGCCGAACATAGCCCGCCAGAATTTTGCGAAACTCGCTGCGCCACAACACCGGCGCGGCCCATTCCGGCTCCTGCTCGAGAAGCGCCTCGGCTGCGGCGGTGAATTCGCCTGGCAGGTACAGGTATGCCACTATGTTGGTGTCGACCACAATCACTTGCGGCCTGCTCGCTTGGCTGCATCGATGTCCTTGGCGGTGAACTGCGCGGGCAGCAAGCCGGCTCTCAGTTCCCGAGCCCGGGCCAAGCGATCGCTGGGCGCAACCCGGTTGGGCAACAACACCGACTCCAGGCACACGATGGCCTCGCTGTTCAAGCTGCGGCGATGCAACTCGGCTGCAGCCTTCAAGCGCTCGTACACGGCATCAGGAATATTCTTCAGAGTCAGGGAGGTCGGCACAGTGAGCTCCTTGCTGGAACCAAAACGGTTCCATTTTGACACTGCCGGGCACCATACTCAACCGCGTCCGACCACTTGCGCCTGCACGAACAGCCGACAATGCGGTGATTGCCGAACCAATGTGTCGGCCCAACAGGCCCAACACACCCAACATCACCATGAACCTCAAGCTCACCATCACCGTCGTTGATGAACTCGCCGATGACGAGATCCGAGCCGTGGGCGAGCTCGACCTTGCCAGCGGCGACATCAGCATCGTGCGCTACGAGGATTACGACGTCGCCACCCAAGGCCTGCCCGTCCATCACAAGGACTACGAGTTCACCGTTGGCGTTCTGTCCAACGGCGGCCGCGACGTCGAATTCAGCGTGCGCGTGGACCGCATGTCCGGCCGGTACAGCGTGACCCCGGACGAGTTGCTCGAAATCAAAGGTCGTGCGGCCAAGTTGTTCTCGCAGCCGCCGGGCGCGGCGACGAAGCACTGAAGGCACGTGCGCGCGGCCGTATTGGCCTGGCAGTTCCTGCTCAAGCCGAAGTGCCGCCTTACGGGGCCAAGACTTCGAGCGTAGGGAAGTAGGTTCGGAAGCGGCTGGCGTCCCGCGTCAGCAAAGGCCAACCTTCAACCGCGGCGTGGGCGCCGATGAAGAAGTCGGGCAGCACCTGCCCCTTTCCCCCACCACGTCTGCGGTACTGCGCATGGGCCTTGGCTGCCAAGAACAGGGCCGGCCGAGGGATCTCGCGCATCTCCAGCGCCAAGGTCAGCACCACGTCATCGAGTGCCTCGAGCGTCGAGAATGAGAGCGACATCTCGGCGTAGATGACGGGGTTGATGCCCAAGTCATGCAGTTTGGACTGGGCGCGCAACTGGGCGATGGACCAATCAGCCCACTGTGGGTCGTTCTGCAGCACGTCCACCAGGACGTTGGTGTCGACGAGCACCATCAATCGTCGGCGCGCAGCAGCTTCATCAGCTCATCGGTCCGCCAGCGAACGTCCGCTCGGCCGCGCACCGCGTCGAAGCGGTCGCGACTTGGCGCACGCGTGCCCTTGACCGCTTTGGCAGGATGAAGAACGATCTCGCCGGAGGCATTCACCGCGAACTCCACCGCCGTGCCGGGCAACAGATGCATGGCGTCGCGAATGCGTTTGGGGATGGTGACCTGCCCCTTGCTCGTCAAATTTGTTGCCATGAAGACCTCCGTAGGTATTACTGAGAATTTGAATGGTAATACAACCGCGCCTGTACCGAGCCTCCGTCACGCAATGAATACCTCCCGTACGCGGTAGCATGCATGCCAGGAACTCATCACACCGGCCAGCGTCCCCCCGACCGTCCGGCCACCGCAAGGTGCAGGAAAGCCTTTCAGGTTGCCAACGCAAGCGGCTGAATCGCCTTGGCGATGGCCTTGCCGTTCTCGATCTCAGCCACCCGCAGCTCGTAGGCCGCCTGAAGGTTCAGCCAGCCCCTGGCCTCGCTGCCGAAGTAACGCTCCAAGCGCAGAGCCGTATCGGCCGACACGCCGCGCTGACCCTTGATGATCTCGCTCAGTCGCGAGTAGGGCACATGCAGTGCCATGGCCACGGCGCGAACGCTGACACCCATGGGCTTGATGTAGTCCTCCAGCAAGACTTCACCTGGATGGACGGGACGCATACCGTTCTTGAACATGGTGTACTCCATTGCTGTCAGTGAGGGTCTTCGATCAGCACGTCGTAGGGGCCGCTCTCGCCTCACTTGAAGGTCAGACGCCATTGGTCATTGATTTGCACGTGCCAGGCGCCATTGTCGAGTAAGCCTACGCGCCCCCAGCCCCACGCGCCACCTTCTGAAGCGCCGCCACCCCCCGCCCCAACACCTCCCGAAACGCCAAGCTGGTGTCCTCCAGCGCCTCCGCGCGCGGCAGCAGGTCCAGCACGGTGAACTGTTCCACCGAGGCGCGGAAGTCGACCGGGTAGGGTGTCACACGAAGCCCCAACGCTTCGAACTGCGCCCGTGCGCGTGGCATGTGGAAGGCCGAGGTCACCAGCAGGATGTGGGGTGGCGGCGCACCCTGCGCCGCAGAACCTGGCGTGGCCTTGAGCATGGTGGCCACGGCCTGTGCTTCCTCGGCCGTGTTCTGCACCGGCGGCGTGACGCTGATGGCCTGTGCGGCCACCCCTTGCGCCTGCGCCTGCGCGGCCAGCCAATCGCCTTCGGTGTCGGACAGCACATCCCACGGCACGCGGCCACCGGTGAGGATCAGGCGCGGCGCGCGCTGCGCCCTCATCAACTCCACGCCCCCTTCCAGGCGGTCGACCGCATCGCCAAACTCTCGTGCATAGGGGCCCGGCATGGCATCCACCGTGCGCGCCATGCCCGACAGCACCACCACGGCCTGTGCCGGCGGCATGCTGTTCGCCTGTAGGCGCACCGCGTGCTGCTCCACCGAGCGGATCAACACGTGGCCTGTGAGCGGCATGCTGCAAACCCACAGCCAGGCCAGCGACAGCCACACCAGGCGAGGGCGGCGCAGCAGCAACGCGGCTGCCGCGGTGAGCAGCGTGATGCCGATGGGGGAGAGCAGCAGGGGGAGGGCTTTGTTCAGGAGCAGCATTGGCCCGCATTGTTGCGCGAGCGCTGCTTAATCAGGCGTCAGCGCGCGCAGGCTCGCCCCTGAGCATGGGCAAGCGCCCCCCGTAGCCCGGCCTTGATCTCCTTGAATCAGCGCACCTGCCACCCCCACCACCCCACCATCAAGCAGAGAACACCTCCCGCACCGATGCCGCGTCCACCAGCCTGTCTTCCATCGCCGCCAGCATGGCGGTGGACGCGGCCATCACGCGGGACTTGTCACGAGAAGGCAGGGGGCCAAAGCGGTGCTCCATCAGCTTGATGAACCGCCGCCGTGCGCGGGCGGCGTCCACGGCGGTCTCAGAAGTGTGAGGCGCGTCGGTCATCAAGGCTTTGGTCTTCATGCTGCAAGCGTATGCCCATAGCCTCGGCGCCGCCACGCCCAAAGGGGTCGCACTGATGGGCGGTTGACCAGCAAGGCGAGGGCGGCGCAGGATAAGCGCGTTTGCATGGCGCGTGCTCGCAAGCTGGCCGATAATCTGACCACCGCAAACGAGCGCCGACCACCCAGCCTGAGGATTGATGTCATGACCACCGTGAACATCACACTGCCTGATGCCCTGGCCCAGGAAGCCAGCAAAGCGGGTTTGCTCGCTCCCGAGAGGATGGAGAGGATGATCCGCGAAGGCCTTCGGCAGGAGCGAGTCGACCAGCTCAAGGCGGCCCGGGTCAACTTGTTCAGTGAGCCGACAGTCCCCATGACGCCGGACGAAATCGCTGCAGAAATTGCAGCCTATCGTGCAGAGCGGCGGCGTGCGACTGATCGTGTCGGGTGATGCGCGTCTTCTGGACCTGAAATCCTTTAAGGGCATCCCCATCTTCACGGCCGCTGTTGCCGTCAAATACCTTGCATGAAGGTCAAGGCGCTGCCACAGCAAAGATCCTGCGTCGTGCGTGGCCGTCGATTCGAGCAACGAACACCTCCAGCGCTGAAGCGGCGTCCGCCAGCCAGCCGATCTTCCATTGCCGCCAGCATGGTGGTGGACGCGGCCATCACGCGGGACTTATCACGAGAAGGCAGGGGGCCAAAGCGGTGCTCCATCAGCTTGATGAACCGCCGCCGTGCGCGGGCGGCGTCCATGGCGGTCTCAGAAGTGTGGGGCGCGTTGCCCATCAAGGGTTCGTTGTTCATCCAGCAAGCGTAGGCCCGCTGCAGCAGTGCCGCCACGCCCAAAGGGGTCACACTGGTGGGCGGGTGCCCCGCATGGCTCTACACCATGGCGGGAACTCATCATGCTGGCCAACATCACCGCGACCGGACGGCGACCTCAACTTGCAGAGGTACTGCTTCAGGCGGCCAGTGCAAGCGGCCTTATCTGCGCGGCGGCGTCAGTCCTATTCGAGCCCAGCCGGCGAGCTCTTCAGCCGTGTTCTCGTCCAGCCGAGTAATGGCACCCGGCGGCGCCTTATCGGTCACTTCGATGAATGATCCTGTTGTCATCCGATCCACGAAAACGGCCAAGCACTTTCCGCTGCCTCGACTGGACGGGTATTCGATGGCCTCGAAGTCGGCGGCCCGGATCAGCTCAGCCAGGATCTGGCTGGGCGATGGAAGCCCGAACTGCACAGGCAAAACGCGCCAGTTATGCAAAGCCGCTGCATCGTGCAGTTGCTTGCTGGTTGAACCGCCCCGGGTATCGCGGAGGCTGGTTGGTTTAAGTTGTCATCCTTCGTGGGCGACCTGCCCAGTTAGCTGACGGTAGTAGTTTGCCTCGGCCTCCGCCGGTGGGATGTAGCCCAGTCCCTCCATCAATCGATGGTGGTTGAACCACGACACCCAGTTCAGCGTTGCCAGTTCCACCGTCTCTCGGGTCTTCCAGGGCCCACGACGGTGGACCAGTTCGGCCTTGTACAGCCCGTTGATCGTCTCGGCAAGCGCGTTGTCGTAACTGTCACCGCGGCTTCCGACCGAGGGTGCAATGCCGGCCTCGGCCAGTCGTTCGGTGTCGCGGATGCTGACATATTGCGACCCCCTATCCGAGTGATGAACGAGCGAATCACGATCCGGTTGTCGGGCATAGAGGGCCTGCTCCAGGGCATCTAGAACAAAGTCCGTGTGCATCGACTTGCTCACCCGCCAGCCCACGATTCGGCGGGCATAAACATCGATGACGAAGGCCACATACAGCCAGCCCTGCCAAGTCGAGACGTAGGTGAAGTCCGACACCCATAGCTGGTTCGGTCTATCGGCCTTGAAGTGCCGATTGACGCGGTCCAACGGGCACGGCGCATGGGTGTCCGGCACCGTTGTGCGAACCACCTTGCCTCTTATGACGCCGTGAAGCCCCATGGAGCCCATCAAGCGCTCAATGGTGCAGCGCGCCACGCGGATGCCCTCACGGTTCAACTGCTTCCAGACCTTGTCTGCGCCGTAGACCTGCATGTTGGAATCCCAGACACGCTGAATCTGCGGCTTGAGTTCGGCATCCCGCTGCGCCCGCTGGCTAATGAGGGCAGGATCTCGCTGGCGGGCCGCATGGCGCCGATACGCCGACGGGGCGAACTGCAGAACGCTGCAGATCGGCTCGACCCCAAACTGGTCGCGGTGTTCATCGACGAATGCTTTGATCACTTCAGACGGCGGTCGAGCTCCGCCTGGGCGAAAAACGCGCTGGCCAACTTCAGGATCTCATTGGCACGGCGCAGCTCCTTGACTTCGCGTTCCAGTTCCTTGACCCGCTCCTT
Organism: Rubrivivax sp.; assembly: GCA_027487995.1. Taxonomy (GTDB): domain Bacteria; phylum Pseudomonadota; class Gammaproteobacteria; order Burkholderiales; family Burkholderiaceae_C; genus RFTU01. Next base: position 7,068 of record JAIYCN010000275.1, read on the forward strand.
GTCCGCCGTGGTCACGCCGTCTCGCTTGCCGGTGTCGACCTCATGCCTCTTTACCCATTCGTTGAGGGTCTGCGGCACGCACCCAATCTTCGGCGCAATGGACTCAATGGCGGCCCAAAGCGACGGGTACTCCCCACGGTGCTCCAGGACCATGCGCACTGCGCGCTCGCGAACCTTAGGTGAAAACTTCATCGACTTCGTCTTGGCTCAATCCTCTCAGAGAAAAGAGCCTCCTCAAAACCCGGGGCGGTTCACACCGTCCTGAGCCAACTGGCCGAGGCGTTCGAGCACTTCAACGAGATCCATCCTCACTCTGCGCTCAAAATGCAATCGCCTCGCGAATTCCGTCGAGGCCTACTTGGTCGGCGGCGCCCCGATCAGGCCGATCATCAGGCGTCGCGTTGCGCATAGACCGTGTCCTGAAATACGGGGGCAAGATCAGACGCAATGGTGTACTGCGTATTTCGGACGATCGTGACCGACCGTTCCGGCATCGTGACCGACGTTTCGGGATCGTGACCGAGGGGGCTTTGGAGGGGTAGAGGGTTGCGTATGACACAACAGCGGGTGCGTAGGCTGCCGGCTTTTTGCCGGAGTTGCCATGCCCCCGCCGACGATGGATGTACGCATGATCAAGGACATCTTGAGACTCAAGCTGCACGGCCGGATGGCCCACGAGGCTATCGCCCGCAGCCTGTCGATATCCAAGGGTGTGGTGGCCAAGTACACCGCGCTGGCCAAGGCCGCCGGCCTTGAAGACTGGGAGGCAGTGGCCGAACTCGGCCAGGCCGACCTTGAACGCCGCTTGTTTGGCGCCAGTGCCCAGGAGCGGCGCGTGGTGGAGCCAGACTTCGCCCGCATCCACCTGGAGTTGCGCCGCAAGGGCGTGACGCTCACCCTGCTGTGGGAGGAATACCAGGTGGCCAATGAGGGCCGGCGCACCTGGGCCTACACGCAGTTCTGCGAGCACTACAGGGCCTACGCCAAGACGCTGCGCCGCTCGATGCGCCAGCAGCACCGCGCCGGGGAGAAGCTGTTTGTCGACTACGCCGGGCCGACGCTGGAGTTGGCTGATGGCGGGCGTGGGCAGGTGTTCGTGGCCGCCATGGGCGCTTCGAGCTATACCTTTGCTTGCGTGACGGCTGACCAGACGATGCGCGCATGGCTGGCCTCCATCGGGCACGCGCTGCGCTTCATCGGCGGGGTGCCGCAGATGATCGTGCCGGACAACCCTCGAGCGTTGATCGCCGAGCCCGACCGCTACGAGCCCCGGGCGCAGGACACGGTGCTGGACTTCGCGCGCCACTACGATGTGACGATCTTGCCGGCCAGGCCCTACTCGCCCCAGGACAAGGCCAAGGTGGAGTCGGCCGTGCAGGGGGTCGAGCGCTGGATTCTGGCGCGGCTGCGCCACGAGCGGCTGGCCGATGTGGCCGCAGCCGATGCGGCAGTGCGTGCACTGCTGCCCATGCTCAACGGTCGGCTCATGCAAAAACTCAACACCACGCGGGCCAGCCTGTTTACCTCCATCGACGCGCCGGCCCTGCGTGCCTTGCCGGCCTCGCCGTGGCGTTGGGCGCGGTGGAAGACCGTGACCGTACACATCGACTACCACGTGGAGGTCGAGGGGCACCGCTACAGCGTGCCCCACGCGCTGGTGGGCATGAAGCTCTCGGCGCGCATCACCGACGCGCTGGTGGAGGTGCTGCACAAGGGCGAGTCGGTGGCTGTGCATGCACGCAGTGACCGCAAGGGCGACTTCACCACGCGTGATGACCACATGCCTGCGGCGCACCGTGCGCACAAGGAATGGACGCCCCAGAGGCTGATCCACTGGGGCAACACCATCGGCCCCCATACGGGATGCTTCATCACCACGATGCTGCAACGGCACCGCCACCCCGAGCATGGCTACCGGGGCTGCCTGGGGCTGCTGAGTCTGGAGCGACGCTACGGCACCAAGCGCCTGGAGACTGCGTGCGCCATGGCCATCGAGCTCAATGCCGTGTACTACCGCCACGTGCGCGACATCCTGGCCCGCGGCAGCGACCTGGCCACCGAGCCCACCACCACCAACTGGGTCAGTCCCACCCACGACAACGTGCGTGGCCCGGGCTATTACCACTGACCACGGAGAGGTCCCATGCTTTTGAATGACACATTGCAACGCCTGGGCGAGCTGCGCCTGGCCGGCATGGCGCGCGCGCTGGAGGAACAACTCACCAACAGCGCCTGCGCCAGCCTGGGCTTCGAGGAGCGGCTGGCGCTGCTGGTAGACCGCGAACTCAACCACCGTCATGACCGACGCCTGGCCGGCTTGCTCAAGCGAGCCAAGCTCAAGTACCCGCAGGCCTGCATCGAAGACGTGCGCGGGGGCACTGCCCGAGGCTTGAACCGGTCGTCCTTTACGCAACTGGCGCTGTCGCGCTGGGTCGAGCAAGGACTAACGGTCTCCATCATCGGCCCCACAGGATCGGGCAAGAGTTGGCTGGCCTGCGCACTGGCACAGCAAGCCTGCCGACGGGCGCACTCGGCGCTGTACCTGCGCGTGCCGCGACTGGCCGAGGAACTGCGCATCCTGCATGGCAAGGGCGGCTTCGCGGCATGGCTGGCCGCACTGGCGCGCACTGAGGTGCTCGTGTTGGACGACTGGGCACTCGCCCCTCTGGAGCCTGCTACGCGAGCCGACTTGATGGAGGTCATCGACGACCGGGCCGGCACCCGTTGCCGAGCCACCATCCTGACAACGCAGTTGCCGGTAGAGCACTGGCATGCCTGGTTGGGCGACCCGACCATGGCCGACGCCATCCTGGATCGGCTGCTCTCGCGTGAGCAACGCATCAACCTCAAGGGCGAATCGCTGCGCCGCAAGGCCGCCGACAAGCCCGAAGACACCGGAGGTGAGGACACCCCCAACTGACCCCTACCTACAATCAAACGCGCGCAACCCGCCCACACCGACCACCTCGATCACCGACCCCGCCGCAGCGGTCACGATCCCGAAATGAGCGGTCACGATCGCCGAAATACACAGTGTACGAGGCGGTACACCAGTTCGGTCTTCATGTTGCGGTCCCACGAGGATGTTGCGTCACCCTGGCCCAATGCAGGCCAGCACGCCCGCCACAGACGATTTCCCCGCCAGCGCGGCCAGGAGCCCATGCCGTAAGGCACAATGTTCAAGTCTTGACAAAATTCACCCCGGTTACCCTGCAACCACACCTGCTGAGCGAGATACGGCACAGCGGTAGCGTGCCCAAGCAAAACGCAGCCAAGATCTGACCTCTTCCCTCATGACCAGTCGCCAAGCCAAGTTACAGGAAGACACCTACTTCCGAGTGATGCGCATCCTTCAAGGAAACCCCGATCTCACTCAGCGTGAACTGGCCGAGAAGCTCGGCATCAGCGTTGGCGGGCTGAATTACTGCATCAAGGCGCTAATCGAAAAGGGTTTGGTGAAGATGAAAAACTTCTCCAATTCGAAGAACAAATTCGGCTACGTCTATGTGCTCACTCCGACTGGCCTGGCCGAGAAGGCGGCTCTGACCCACCGCTTCCTGCAACGCAAGGTTGAAGAGTACGAGGCGTTGAAGTCGGAGATTGAAGTCTTGAGATCTGAGGTTGGCAGGTCGGACTTTTGAAAAGCAACACTTGGTTATGATGAGCGCTTCATAGAATTGTGATCGGTAACCTCCTGAGATTTGCTGTGTCAAGTCGCTTAGTCGGGATCCAGTACCTGGGTTTGCCGATCTGGTTGAGCTTGAATGTGAAGGCCGCCAGAGCCGATGTAGCTGTGGCGTCAGGCATCTTGGCCAGCAGCAACAAGCGGGTGGTTCGCTCGACCAATACGCCTATGGCGGGTTTGTCTCCGGCACTCGTCTTGATCAGGTCACTTTCCCAGGCGCCCGGCATCACTCGATCGTTGACCTCCGGAGGCCGCAGATGAATGCTGACAATCTTCGGAACCTAGCGTCGCCAATTGTCACCAGTGGAGAGCGGTTTACGGCTGCTCTTGCCTTGACGAAGACACGCCATCAGGTCCTTGCGCAACTCCCACTTGGGGTTCGCATAGATCGCAGTGTAGACGGTCTCGTGCGAGACGCGCAGTTCGGGTTTGTCGAGCCACATGACTCGCGGTGTCAGCGCGATTTGCTGCGGCGACCGCAGCCAACCTGGCATGTGGGTCAACAGAGGCCACAGCGGTCCGTCAGGGTCAAGCTTCGCGGGTCGTCTGGCCTCGACTCGTCGCGCCTAACAACTGTCCTATGCACGACGCGAAACGTAGGCTGCACCGCTGGAATTGCGCGCCAACTCGCGGCAGTTCGTCGAAGGGCTGCGATTCAAGACCAGGGCGATCGCCCGCGGGGTCAGCACCTGCAGCATCAACCCAGCCAGCGCGACGCGCTCTTCAGCTTGCATCTGTTGGAATCTTCTCCTCATCTTCACACCTTTCCCGGTGGGCAAGGCGTTGCGTTTTAGATTGGATACCGCCATGATAATTATGGACGTAATTGAGAAAGAAATTAAATGCATTCTAAAGTCGCTCTCATAACTGGAATTACGGGGCAGGATGGATCTTATCTTGCTGAATTTTTACTTGATAAAGGTTATGTGGTTCATGGCATTAAGCGCCGAGCTTCAAATTTCAATACGGCACGTATAGATCATATATATCAAGACCCTCATGTTGATAATCAAAAATTTAAACTTCATTACGGTGATTTGAGTGATACCAGTAATTTGATTCGTATTATTCAAGAAACAAAACCAGATGAAATCTACAATTTAGGTGCTCAAAGTCATGTTGCTGTCAGCTTTGAAAGCCCTGAATATACTGCAGATGTTGATGGTGTTGGTGCTCTGCGCTTACTAGAGGCTATTCGAATTTTAGGGCTAGAGAAAAATACACGTTTTTATCAAGCATCCACATCCGAACTCTATGGTTTGGTTCAAGAAACGCCGCAAAGTGAAAAGACACCTTTCTACCCTCGTAGTCCTTATGCGGTAGCGAAACTGTTTGCATATTGGATGGTGGTCAATTATAGAGAAGCATATGGAATTTATGCTTGTAATGGAATTCTATTTAACCACGAAAGTCCTCGTCGCGGTGAAACTTTTGTTACTCGTAAGATAAGTAGGGGCCTTTGCAACATTGCTCAAGGGTTGGAGCCATGCTTATACATGGGCAATATTGACTCGCTGCGAGATTGGGGGCATGCAAAAGATTACGTGCGTATGCAATGGTTGATGTTGCAGCAAGAAAAGCCAGAAGATTTCGTCATTGGTACTGGGGTTCAGTACAGCGTGCGTCAGTTTATTGAGATGGCGGCCAAACAATTGGGCTTCACCATCGCGTGGCAAGGGCAGGGTGTGGACGAGGTGGGCTTGGTGGATCAGGTTTCACTTGACGCCGTCGTAGAACGATGCCCAGCATTGCGGTCCGGCATGGTCGTCGTGCGAATCGATGCACGTTACTTCCGTCCGACTGAAGTTGAAACCTTGCTCGGTGATGCGACCAAGGCTCGGGAGAAACTAGGCTGGTCTCCTGAGATCACCCTGTCCGAGATGGTGACCGAAATGGTGGGGTCAGACCTGCTGGACGCACGTCGTGCCGTTATGCTCAAGAAGGCAGGTTTGCAGAAATGAATGCCGCCCCATTTAAGGTCCTGGATACCGCCGCTGTACGTCGACAAGACAGCCGAGGCTATCTCGACGTCCTTTATGAGCAAGGGGAGGTGGTACTAAAGCGGTCCTTTTCCAGAGCTGGCGTGTTCCGCGGTATGCATTGGCAACGCGCTCCCCATGCTCAGACCAAACTTATCCGTGTGGCATCTGGACGTATTCTTGACTTCGTCGTCGATCCAGCTGAAACTCCGCCGCGATTGCACAGGCGCGAACTGGGACCGGCAGACGGCTGGGTTCAGATCGACGCTCACTTGGCCCACGGCTTCTATGCAATGGAAGATACGGACTTTGAGTACCTGTGTCTTGGTGCCTACAATGAAGCTGCCGAATCGAGTTTCTCAATCGTCGATTTCCTGCAGTCCGCACTCGGCTTGACGCAATTAATCCTGTCGTCCAAAGACACAGTGGCTGTGCCTTTAGAGGTGGTCGACGGTGGACTGCACATGTAAGCGAATTTATTAAATCGGGAGCTGCATGACAAGGCAACATAAAATCTCTATCATTACCGCGTCCTATCGGAGCGAATCCACCATCCAGGACACCCTGGAGTCGGTCAACATCCAGACATACCCTCTCATCGATCACATCATCATTGATGGGGCGTCCACTGACGGCACCCTTACCTTGGTCATAGATCATGGCAAGAGAGTGACACACATCACCTCCGAGCCGGACAAGGGTATTTTTGATGCATATAACAAGGGTTTGGCTGTTGCCGATGGAGAGATCATCGGCATACTGAATTCCGACGACTTTTACGCAACACCCCATGTCATTGAACATGTGATGCGTGCCTTCGAGGACTCTAGCGTCGACGCCGTTTACGCGGATTTGGTGTATGTCGACAAGGACGATACCAACAAGATCGTGCGGTACTGGAAGTCACGCCCCTACCGCCAGGGCGACTTCACCCGCGGTTTCTCGCCAGCGCACCCTACCCTGTTCTTGCGCAAATCCGTTTACGACCGTACCGGTGGATTCAATCCGGGACTCCGTTTCGCAGGCGACTACGAATATATGTTGCGCGCCTTTCATACCCACAGTGTGAAGTCCGTTTACCTGCCCGAGATCGTGGTTCGGATGCGTACCGGCGGTGCGACAGGGGGGTCCCTCCCCTTCGTCAAGAAACAGAACTTAGAAATCCTGCGGGCCCTTGACAGCCAAGGCGTGAGCATCTTCAAGCCGGTATTTTTCGGGCGCAAGATAATTGATCGCCTCATGCAGCGCCTTCGTGCGCCATTTGTTCGCATGCCGGGGTCCGCGTCGTGATTGGCGCGTCCAAAGTGCTCGCCTTGATTCCGGCCAGAGCGGGCTCTAAGGGCTTGCCCGGCAAGAACATCAGGCCGCTCCATGGCAAGCCCTTGCTGGCTTGGCCCATCGCTGCGGCCAAGGCATCCCGTTATGTCGACAAAGTTGTCGTATCTACGGACAGTGCAGAGTTTGCCGACATTGCCCTGGCACATGGGGCGGAAGTTCCTACACTTCGCCCCCCCGAGTTCGCTGCCGATACCTCCCCCAGCAGTGCCGCCGTGATCCACATGTTGGACCACCTTGCAGTCCAGGGCGAAGTTTTTGATTACCTGCTGCTCTTGGAACCGACTTCCCCGTTGACTGAAGGCTGCGACATCGACGCAGCGATGGAGACGCTCCATGCTAATCGTCAGGACGGTGACGCTCTGGTCAGTGTGTCCGAGTTGGTGACCACGCACCCTGCGTTCGCGGTCAAACGGGATGAGCACGGCCGCATTGAGCCCTATGCTGCTGTAGACTTCACAAGGCTGCCACGACGGCAGGACATCGACGCCTTGTATACGCTCGATGGCAGCCTTTACATCTCAGAGGTTGATCGATACCGCGAGATCTTGAGTTTCTGCCACGACCGCACTCTATCCCACGTGATGCCCGCTTACAAGGCTCACGAAGTCGACAGCCTGATCGATTTCATCTGCATCGAAGCGATCTTGAGCCACTACGACCAAGTCCGCCTTGTCCCCTGAACCCGAATGCACCCTGGAGACGCACCATGAAACGTTGCACCCGCTGCCTCACCAAAGAGACCGTAGACACCATCACTTATGACGAGTTTGGTGTCTGCAGCGTATGCCGTCAGGTGGAATTTAAGAAAGAAAAGATCGACTGGGAGGACCGCGCGCGGCAATTGGAGACGATCGTCGGCGAGCATCGCGGCAAAGGTCTATACGACTGCATTGTGCCCTACAGCGGTGGCAAAGACAGCGTCTTCCAACTCTGGTACATCGTCAAGAAGCTGAAGCTCAAGCCGCTGGTGGTGCGCTTCAACCAC
>JAIYCN010000305.1 GCA_027487995.1 Rubrivivax sp.
AGATTCTCGAAGACGCACACCTGGTTTCGACCGTGCGACTTCGCGTGGTAGAGCGCGTCGTCGGCCCGGCCGAGCGCGTCGCAGGCCGCGTCACCGGGTTGAATGGCCGTGGCGCCGATGCTGACCGTGACCTGGCCCACCTGGGGGAACCGGTGGTCTTCGATGGTGCCACGCAGGCGTTGCAACGCAGACAGGGCGCCGCCTGGGTTCAGGCTTTGCAGCAGGACCACAAATTCTTCGCCACCAAACCGGAACACCTTGTCCTGGTGGCGGAAGGAGCGGCGCAGCATGCCGGCCACGAGCAGGAGGACCTCATCGCCGAAGAGATGCCCGTAGCCGTCGTTGATGCGCTTGAAATGGTCGATGTCGATCACCGCCACCCAGGTGGGTTCGGCCGTGCATTGGCCGGCGATCAACAGGCGCTGGATGGAGTCGTCGAATGTCTTGCGGTTCAGCAGTTGGGTGAGTGTGTCGACCTGACTTTCATGCAGCAGGCTGAGATGGTTGGCGTACAGGCTGCACATGCCCTGAACGAGCGTCAGCCGTGACGACGACAGCGGTGCAGCGGATTCGACTTCCAACACGCCCAGCGATTGGCCGTGGCGCGCGATGGGCACCCAGGTCAGGCAGTTCAAACCTTCGCCGTGATGGGGATGCATGGCGGTGAGGACTGTGGCGCGGACCAGGGCCTGCCGTGCGGATGGGCTGGGCACGGGGTGAAGCTGAGCGGCGTGCTCGCCGTTCGATGCGGCTGAACCGTTGGCCTGGTGTGGACCGGGTTCGAGGGGATCAGTCCGGGCCGCCAGGATCAGCGGCGCGTCTTCACCGGGCCCGCCCAAGCGCCACAAGCGCGCCTGAAGGCGCGCGCGCCGCGTTCCGGACACGAGATCCTGAACGGACTGCAGCAGGGATTGGTCCAGCCGTTCGTGCTCCCGATGGTCGGTGAGCGCGGCGGCGTGGCGCAAGGTGCGGATCATGGCGCTGGCGGGCGGGCAGCTGGTGGACTCATTGGGAGCATTCTTCGGCGGGCTTGCGGCAGGATGAAGTGACCCGGGCGGCAGCGGGTCTCGCGGCCGTGAATTCCGACATGAATTGGCAAAAATGATCGGCTGCGTCAAAAAAATGGCAATCCGGATCAAATTTAAAAAAGTGTTGTAAATCAAGCGCTTGCCGCTTTCGGCGAGGCATTGCCGCTTTGGCACGGCAGTTGCTTGCCGGTAGGTGTCACCCGTCTTCCCGACAGCCTATGAGTGCCACCATGCCCAACCCCATCCGGATCGCCTGGATTGACCCCACCGGACCGGCCGACCCCGCCGAGCAGGCGCGTGTGGCCGACCTTGGTTTCGATGCGCGCCATCTGCTGGACCCGAGTCAACTGATCACGTCGCTGGTGCACGTGCAGATGCTGGTGGTGCGGGTAGAGCATGACACGGACATGCTGCAGGAATGCCTGACGCTGGCGCAAATGCCAGGACGACGCTTGCCGGTGGTGTGCCGAGTGCCCCCTCAGCGGCTGGACCTGGCGGCACAGGCCACCCGACTGGGTGCCGACCATGTGCTGGCGTCCACCGAATGGAGCCCCGAGGCATGGGCGGCTGCCTGCACAGGGCTGCGTTCAAGCGCGCCGATTGCGGTGCGGCCCCGCAGCGTCGTCTTTGTGGATCCGGCCAGCCAGCAATTGTTGGCGCTGGCCCAGAAGGTGGCCCAGACAGAGGTCAGTTCTCTCCTGGTGGGCCCCACGGGAGCCGGCAAGGAAGTGCTGGCCCGAGTGCTGCATGAGGCGTCTCCGCGAGCGGGTGGCCCCTTCGTGAGCCTGAATTGCGGCGCGCTGCCCGAACAACTGATCGAGGACATGCTGTTTGGCCATGAGAAGGGCGCCTTCAGCGGCGCCATCCGTGACCATCAAGGTGTGTTCGAACAGGCCCAGGGCGGCACGGTGTTCCTGGACGAAATTGGCGAGATGCCGCTGCACCTGCAAACGCGTCTGCTGCGCGTGCTGCAGGAGCGCTGCATCACGCGGTTGGGCGGGACGCGCAGCGTGGCCGTGGATGTGCGCATCGTGGCCGCGACCAACAAGGACCTCAAGCAGGCGATGCTGCGGCACGAGTTCCGCGAGGACCTGTACTTCCGCATCAGCACCTTCACCCTGCGGGTGTTGCCGCTGGCCCAGCGCCCCATGGACATCCTGCCCCTGGCTGCGCATGTGCTGCAGCAGCACGGCACGCCGGGCACGCCGTACCGCATCACCGACGAAGCACGCCGCCGCCTGCTGGCCTATCACTGGCCGGGCAATGTGCGCGAGCTGGGCAACGTGATTCAGCGGGCGTTGGTGCTGTGCCCCGACCGCACGCTGACCGAAGACCACCTGTTGTTTGACGACGATGTGTTCGCCGGTGCGCCCGTGATGCCGGTGGTGCCGGTGGTGCCTGTGAGCCCCGATGTGGCGGCGCTGCGTGCGACGGACATGCCGGTGCCGCCGCCCGAGGCCCTGGTGGCACAGCCCTTGTCGGCCACATCGATGCAAGCGGCCGTGGGCGGGTGGTCCCTGGCCGGCGGGTCTGTGCCGCTGGCGCCCAACAGCCCCGCAGCGGAAACCAATGGCGGCGCCGGGCTGCAATGGGCCGTGCGCCACAGCGAACTGCGCGTAATTCAGGACGCCATCCGCAACACCAGCAGCCGAGAGGCCGCCGCGCGTCTCTTGGGCATCAGCCCGCGCACGCTGCGCTACAAGCTGGCGCAGATGCGTGACCTGGGAATGATGACGGCCGAGTCGGTCGGCTGAGGAGTTCACCATGATTGAGAACGCCACTTCCGCAGCCAGCATCCAGTCGATGCTGCGCACCATGGCCGCCTACCAGGGCGAAGCCGCAGGCAACCTGCAGGGCCTCAACGGACAGCCGGCCATTCAACCCAATGGCCAGGTTGCCAAGCCCGCCGCCCCCGGTTTCAGCAACGCGGTGGAGCAGGCGCTGGAGCAGGTCAATGAGGCCCAGGGCAAGGCCAAGCGCCTGCGCGAAGCCTACGAGACGGGCGAGGCGGTGCCTTTGACCGACGTCGTGATCCAGATGCAGAAAGCCTCCCTGGCCTTTGAAGCCACCTTGCAGGTTCGCAACAAGGTGATGAAGGCCTACGAGGACATCCTGAACATGCCGGTTTGACCGCGCATCGCAGGCACTAGAGGAACACCATGGCCACCGCCACGCTCAACCCCTCCGCCGCCGGCACTGGCATGGCCAGCGGCGCCCTGACCACCACGCCGGGCTCCACAGGGTCCCTGGCCACTGCGCCGGGTGCTGCCGGCTTGGCGTCTGCGGGAGGCACTGCCGCGGGCGGTGAACTTGCATTGACCGGAGCACCGAGTGGTGCTCAAGGCGCATCGGGCGTAACCGGCGCCGCGGCCTCAGGCCCCGGTGGCATGGTCGGTCTGCGGGCCAATGTGGAGCGCATGTTGTCGCAACCGGCCGTCAAGCGGGTGCTGCCCCTGATTGCGGTGGCGGCCGTGCTGATGGTGTTCGGGCTGTACTACGCGTGGATGCAATCGACGCCCTACCGCGCGGTGATGCCGGGCCTGATGGAGGCCGACCAACAGACCGCCTATGAAGCCTTGAAGACGGCGAACTTCCGCCCACAGATCGACCCGACCAACGGGCAGCTCAAGGTGCCGGCCGACCGGTTCCATGAGGCGCGCATGCTGCTGGCTTCGCAGGGCATTCCCAAGCAGGGCACCACCGGCATCGACGGTCTGAAGGACTCGACCTCCATGACGACCAGCCAGTTCATGGAGCAGGTTCGCTACAACGCCGCCATGGAGCAGGAACTGGCGCGCAGCGTGCTGCAGATTGGCAGCATCCAGGCCGCGCGGGTGCACTTGGCCACGCCCAAGCAAAGCGTCTTCGTGCGTGAACGCGTGGCGCCCAAGGCTTCGGTGGTGGTGTCGCCGTATCCGGGCCGCTCGATTTCGCCCAAGCAGGTGCAGGCCATCGTGCACCTCGTGTCGTCCAGCGTGCCCTACCTGACGCCCGAGGGCGTGACGGTGGTGGACAACCTGGGCAAGCTGCTGACCGAGTCGCCCCTGGAAGGCAAGCTGGGCTTGACGACCGCGCAGGCCATGCACAAGCAGCAACTGGAAGAGACCTACCGTGAGCGCATCATGGCCATCCTCAGCCCCATCGTGGGAGAGGCCAATGTGCGTTCGCAGGTGAACCTGTCGCTGGACTTCACGCAGGTGGAGAGCACGACGGAAGACTTCGATGGCCGCGACAAGGGACCGCGTACCCGATCGGAGGTGCTGAGCGAAGAGCGCCAGGCGGCGCTGAAGGCTGAAGGAGTGCCCGGAGCGCTGTCCAACCGCCCGCCGGAAAACGCGGCGGCCACGGCCAGTGCGCCGGGTGCCGCAGAGGCCTCCACACAGTCATCCCGCAGCACGCGCAACTATGAACTTGACCGCACCGTGCGCCATGTGCGCAACGCCCTGGGCAAGGTGGAAAAGCTCAGCGTGGCGGTGGTGATCAACGAGCGTGAAGCGCCAGCCGCAGCCCCTGGTGGTGCGGCCGCCCCGGCCGCGGGCGCATCGGCCGCAGGTGCTGAGGTGCCCAACCCCGGCTACACGCAGCAGGAGGTGGAGCGCATGCTGAACCTGGTGCGCGGCGTGGTGGGCTACGACGAGAAGCGTGGCGACATGGTGACTTTGATCCCCGCACGCTTCGGCGCGCCGCCGGCGATGGAGACGGGCGCGCCCTGGTGGCAGGACAGCACCGTGCAGGCCATGATCAAGAGCGGACTGGTGGCCCTGGGCTTCATGGTATTCCTTCTGGTTATAGCCCGTCCGGTGGTGAAGTCCATGATCAAGGCCAATGAGCCGCCGGTGCCGACGGAAGACGAAAGGAAGGTGCTGAGCGATGGCGAGCTCACCGAAGAGGACATGAAGATGATCCAGATCGGCGAGGGCGAAACGCTCGAGGAAATCAAGGCCAAGCTCAAGCCCAAGAAGAGCGCGATTTCGGCCGAGATGCTGGACACCGCCAACACCTACGACGACAAGGTGGCGCTGATCCGGATGCTGGTGGCCGAGGACTCCTCGCGTGTGGCCAGTGTGCTCAAGAACATGATCAAGATCGGTTGATCAGGAGAAACCCACCATGGCAACCAAAGAGGACGTCAAGGAAAAGGGCGCGGCCAAGGACGACAAGGCCGGCGCTGCAGACGCCAAGCCCGGCGAGGTCATCACCGCCCCGGACCCCGCTCCGTTGATGACCGAGGCGCTCAAGCTGGAGTTGGAACTGCTGTCCAGCACACAGCGCGCAGCGGTGCTGATGCTGCTGCTGGGCGAGCAACAGGCCTCGGAAATCCTGCGCTACATGAACCCCAAGGAAGTGCAGGCCCTGGGTGCGGCCATGGTGTCGGTGGCCGATCTGTCGCAGGAAGCGGTGAACTACGTGCTCGATGAGTTCGTGATGACGCTGAAGAAGCAGACCAGCCTGGGGCTGGGGACCACGGACTACGTGGAGAAGGTCTTCAAGCGTGCACTGGGCGAGGACAAGGCGGCCTCGGTGCTGGGCCGCATTCTGCCGGGGCAGGGCAGTCGAGGCCTGGAGATCCTGCAGTGGATGGACGCACGGTCGATTGCCGACATGATTCGCGGCGAACACCCGCAGGTGATTGCCATCATCTTGAGTGTGTTGGAGTACGACGTGGCCGCCGACGTGCTGGTCTTCCTGCCGGCAGGTGCACGATCGGAAATCGTGCAGCGCATTGCCAGCCTGGAGACGGTGCAGCCTTCGGCCATGAGCGAGCTGGAGGCGATCATGAAGCAGCAGTTCTCCAACAACTCGTCGGCCAAGAGTTCGAGCTTCGGTGGTGTGAAGAGCGCGGCCAAGATCATGAACTTCGTCAAGACCGACCTGGAGTCCCAGATCATGGGTGGCCTGGAGCAGATCGACGCGGATCTGATGATCAAGATCCAGGACAACATGTTCACCTTCGACAACCTGGCGGGCTGCGACAACCGTTCGATCCAGACGCTGTCGCGCAACGTGGAGCCCGACATGCTGATGACGGCGCTCAAGGGCGCCAACGACGAGACGAAGGAGAAGTTCCTCTCCAACATGTCCTCACGTGCGCGCTCGATGTTCATCGACGACATGGAGGCCAAGGGGCCGCTGCGCATCACCGACGTGGAAGACGCGCAGAAGTCGATCATTCGCATCGCGCGCAAGCTCTCCGACGCCGGCGAGATGATGCTGGCCGGGCGCGGCGACGACTTTGTCTGACGCCAATCAGCCGAGTAGCTTCGAATGAGCGCTGTTTTTACCCCGCATCCGGTGCTCGCCCGTGCAGCGCCCACGCCGCACGCGGGCTTCGGTGCGGCGCATTTGCTCACGCCGGTGCAGGCGTTGTTTCAGCCGGACCCCTTGCTCTCACCGTCGGTGCCGGCGCTGTCGGCGCTGTCGGTGCCGAACCACGCAGAGAACTTTGTCGAGACGGCGCCGGGCGGGCTGGCCTTGGCCGACGGGAGGTCCGATGGCTCAGCCGATGGGCTGCGGCTGGCACCAGGCGGTGGCGGAAGTGCCGAGTTCGCAGCACAAGCGCCATTGGCCGATGGGTCCACCCCGCCGTTTGCGCCTGGGGCCTTGAGCCCGGAAGCATGGAGCCTGGGGTCTGCGGACGCGCCTGAACTGCAGGCCGCTTTGGAGCAGCGCTACCGGGACGGATTTGAAGACGGCCTGGCGCAGGGTGCCCGATTGGCCGCTGAGGATGCCGCAGCCGCGGACCGGGCTGCTGAAGGGGCGGGTGCGGCCGCGGCAGGTGATGCCCTGCTGATGCTGGAGTCGCTGTCGCGCGCGCTGGCGCCCCTGCTGTTGCCGGACGATGCAGCGGCGCGCTTCGAGCCGCTCAAACGCTTGGCGCTGCACCTGGCGATGGAGCTGGTGCGCACTGAATTGAGCGTGTCGCCGCGGGCGGTGGAACACCTGGTGAAGGCCAGTGTGCAGGCCCTGCAGGCGGCCGACGAGGCACCCTTGGTGGTGGAGCTGAACCCGCGCGACCTGGCGGTGATGAAGGACTTGATGGCTGGGCCCGCGAAGGGTTCCAGTGCGGAAACCAGCCTGTGGCAGCGCGTGAAATGGGTGGAGGACGCCGAACTTCCCCGCGGATCGGTGCGCGCCCGCAGTGATGTGTCCTGCGTGGAGGACCTCATCCAACAGCGGCTGGCTTCGATCATTCAAGACCTGCGGATTCAGGCCGTGCAGTGGCAACGCGATGAGGTGGCGCTGCAGCAAGGCCTGGACGCTGCGGTTTTGGATGCGGACGCGATAGGAGACCCTGATGCTGGACTTCGCTGATGAGGTGACGCGCACGCTGGACCGCGTGCGAGCCCTGGAGCCGCAACGCACGGGCCGCCTGATTCGCCTGGTGGGCATGACGCTGCATGCGCGCGGCCTGATGGCGCCCGTAGGTGCCTTGTGCGAAGTGGTGGGTGCCTTTGGCGACCGGCTGGAAGCCGAAGTGGTGGGCTTCAACGACGAAACGCTTTACCTCATGCCCTACTCGGAGCCGCATGGCGTGGGGCCTGGTGCCACGGTGAAGCTGATGCAGCACCGGTCCGAAGCACGGGTGGGTTCGGCCCTATTGGGGCGTGTGGTGGATGGGCGTGGGCAGCCGCTGGACGGTGGCCCGGTGCCGGAATGCGACCACACGGTGCCCCTGTTGGGCGAGTTGCTGAACCCCATGGAGCGCGGCCCGATCCACGAGCCGCTGGATGTGGGGGTGAAGGCCATCAATGGACTGCTCACCATTGGGCGAGGGCAGCGCCTGGGGCTTATCGCGGGATCGGGCGTGGGCAAGAGCGTGCTGCTTGGCATGCTCACGCGCTACACCCATGCCGATGTGGTGGTCATTGGCCTGGTGGGTGAACGCGGGCGCGAAGTGTCCTCCTTCATCACGGAGACCTTGGGCGATGAGGGCCGGCAACGGTCCGTGGTGGTGGCCGCGCCGGCGAATGTGTCACCCGTGATGCGCCTGAAGGCCACCCACCTCACGCATGCGATTGCCGAGCATTTCCGGGCCTGTGGGCTGAACGTGCTGATGCTGATGGACAGCCTGACCCGCGTGGCGCATGCACAGCGCGAGATTGGCCTGGCCGTGGGCGAGCCGCCAACTTCCAAGGGCTACCCCCCGTCGGTGTTTTCGCTGCTGCCGAACTTGATTGAGCGCGGTGGTGTGGGCCGGGGTGGGTTCGGTTCCATCACGGCCCTGTACACCGTGCTGGCCGAAGGTGATGACGCGCAGGACCCGGTGGTGGACATTGCCCGTGCATCGCTGGACGGGCAGGTGATGCTGTCACGAAACCTGGCCGATGCGGCGCATTACCCGGCCATCGACCTCAACGGGTCGATCTCACGCGTGATGCAGCATCTGTTGAGCCCGCAGGATTGGCGCGTGGCCAACCGGATGCGTCGACTGTGGAGCCTGTACCAGGCCAATGCCGAACTGATCCAGGTGGGGGCCTACCAGCCAGGCAGCAACCCCGAGTTGGACGAAGCCATTCACCTGCATCAGCGGCTGCGGGCCTTCCTTCAGCAGGACATGAACCAGCAGGTGGACATGCAACAGACAAGGGCCGAATTGGCGGCCCTGGTGGGGGCGTCATGACAAGAATCGAACTCTGGGGATTCCTGGAAACACGCGCTGCCGAGGTGCGGGATGCCTGCGCCGGGCAGTGGCGTTCGGCCTGCGCCGACACCCAGCGGCTGCAGGCGCACCTGCAGCGCCTGGGTGAGCTCTACCTGGAGTATGGGCAGCAGCAACGGCTGGCCGAGTCGGGCAGCCACCAGGTGCACCAGACGAGCTCGCTGCGGCACACACTGTCGCAACTGCTGGTGCTGCAGGAGCGGGTGGGACAGGAGTTGGACGCGGCACGCGCCCACGAAGCCCAGTGCCGACTGCGCCTGGACCGGGCCGAAGCCGAAGTGCTGAAGGCCAAGACCGTGGCCCAGAAGGCACGCCAGGATGCGGCGGCGGCCGAGAACCGAGCGCAGCAAAGGCGCCAGGACGCTGCCAGCGTTCAACGCTACTGGCTGGCGCGCCTGGGGCAGGGCGAGGCCTGAGCGGCCTCAGCTGGCCATGTGGTGCTGCAGCGCCGGGGCGGGCACCAGTGAGGGCACCTGCTGCCAGGCGTTGCGGATCTCGATCATCATCGACGACACCTCGTCCAGGGCCTTGAGGTCGTTGTAGGCGTTGATGTCGATGATCCGGCGCACCACGTAGGTGTAGAGGTCGGCCAGGTTGCGGGCCAGTTCACCTCCACGCTCTTGGTCCAGCGCATTCTGCAGGCCCAGGACGATGCGGGAGGCCCGCTGCAGGGCACGGCTCTTGAGTTCAATGGAGCCGTGCTGGATGTGGCCGCGCGCCAGGGACAGGCTTTCGATCAGGCCGTCGAACAGCATCATGATGAGCTCGACGTTGTTGGCCGTGGCCACGCCGGCCACCACCTTGACGCTGCCGTAGCTGTTGAGCGCGCGATGAGCATTCATCTCCTGATCCTTCCTGCGGTGCGTTGAACTGCGTTGATATGCAGAGGATCGGATCGGTCAGCGCGAACTTGAGTCTTGGGTTCCTGTACTGGCAGTGAACATGCCGCCGGCCGGCGGGCTGGGCGTGGCGCCTGCAGTGCTGCCTGGGGCGGCCGCTACGGACGCGGGGGATGCTGCGGGCGCCTGGGCCCAGGCATCGGCACCCGCGGCTGCATCAGCTGGCAGGGCGGCACCTTCCAAGCCAGGGTCTTGGCCCGTCAGGGAGCCGCCGTTGCCCAGCAGAAGGTCGGAAAAGGGCTGGCTGAGGGACAGGCCCGTTTGGGAAAACAGCAGCTGCGCCGTGTCGTCCAGCGTCATGCGCGCACGCTCGACTTCGTAGATGTCGGTTTTGGTGCTGTCGATGCCCGCGCGGTACAGCGCATTGGCATGGTTCAGGGGGATCCAGGACTGGACGGCCCCGCGGGCAGAGGCCAGGGTCTTGACTGCCGTGGGCTGAACGGCGCCACCTTTGCGGGCGTCGGCTTGGCCGGCGCGGAACAGCGATTCGATGTGCTTGCTCAACACGCCTTCATAGGTCTGCCGAAGGGCCTGCAAGCCGGCGTCGTCGAGGGCTGTGACACCCTTCTTGCCCGTCATGGCATCCCACAGGCGCTTGCCGGTGAGGCCGTGCCAGGAATTGTCTTCGCCCCCGCCTGCGGCGCCACCGCCGTTGGCGGCTGCGGTGCGCCGCTCGAGTTCATTGACGCGGTCGTTGAGGTAGATGACCACCACCACCAGCCCCAGCAGCGCGGCACCCACGAGCGTGAGGAAGACCAGCATCAGGTGTCGGGGCTGTCGGGTTTGCGGGGGGCGCCGGGAGCGCCTCGGCTGGCGCCTTCGGATTCGTCAGCCGCCGCGTAGGAGCCGCCGGCCGGGATGTTGACGGTTTCGCCGGCAGCCTCAAGTTCGTCGCGCAGGAACTGCAGGGCCTTGAAGGGGGCGTCGAGCTTGAGGTCTTTTTGGCAGATCTCGTCAGCCAGGCGCTGCACCATGGCGATGGCCTGGTGGGCGTCGATCTGCACGGTCTGGTAGCGAGCACCGATGGCAAAGGCCTCATCGGTGAGGTCTTCGGGGATCCAGGTGTAGGTGTAGTTTTCGTTGCCCTGGGTCTTGACGCGGTGAAAGTAGGAGGGCGTCGGGGTTTCGGGCTTTTCCTCACCTCGGGCGATGGCCAGCATGCACAGCTCCTGCCAGGTGCCGGTGCGCTCAGCGCCTTCCACGAAGACGCTGTCCAGGTGCGCCTTTGCTAGCAGGGCGATGCGTACGCGCACGCTGGCCGATTCCCGAGTCGTGGCCTTCAGCGCGGCGGCCTTCTCATAGTTGGCCTTGGCTTGCGCCTTGAGCTGCTCGGGGGTCTCTTTCTGGAAGAAGCTGAACATAAAGCCTGATGGCGCCGTGCAGGGGACCGAGGCCCGACTACTTCTTCTTCGGCGGGGCCAAGTGGAGGTCGCCGCGCAGCTTCTTGACCACCGCCGACAGGAGCTGGCTGACCCGGGATTCGCTCACCCCCAGCACAGCGCCTATTTCCTTGAGGTTGAGCTCTTCCACGTAATACAGGCTGATTATCAACCGATCCCGCTCGGGCAGGGAATCGATCGCGGCGGTGACCGCATCCATGAACTGGGCTTCCTCGACGGCTTCGTCGGGACGTTGGATGGCCGTGTCGGGCATGGCCAACACCTCTTCCTCCATGTCCTCCATCGAATGCGTCTCGAACACGCGCGCCTGGCCGCGTTCCTTGTGGTACTCCTCAATGGACAGGCCCATTTGCTCGGCCAGCTCGCGGTCGTTGGGACGGCGGCCCAGCTTGTTGGCCAAGCGCTGGGTGGCTTCGGCCTGCTGGCGGTTGAAGGCCACCGCAGAGCGGGGCAGGGCGGATAGGCGCCGCACTTCATCGAGCATGGCTCCACGCACGCGGGCATGGGCAAAGTTGTCGAAGTCGATGCCTTTGGTGGGGTCGAACGTCTGCGTGGCTTCCAGCAGGCCGATCATGCCGACCTGGATGAGCTCGTCGACATCGATGACCGGCGGGATGCGGGTCTTGAGATGCAGGGCCACGCGTTTGACCATGCCCTGGTTGGCCAGGACGAGGGCGTCCCGGTTTTCCAGTGCGGTGGCCGTGGCGCCGTAGAGTTCGATGGCGGCGTTCATGGGTCTAGCCCCCGAAGGTGCCGGCCGTCGCACTCATGGCGCGGGCCCGGCGGTTCATGAAGAAGCGGCGTGCGGCCACGCCCTGCGGGGCGGGCCACTCGGTAATGGCGTGGGCCAGTCGGCGGTAGTCGCGGGCGGCGGCGCTGCCCGGCGCGAACTCGACCACGGGCAGGTAC
>JAIYCN010000334.1 GCA_027487995.1 Rubrivivax sp.
TAGCGAGGTGGTCCCACTCCTTCCCATCCCGAACAGGACCGTGAAACGCCTCTGCGCCGATGATAGTGCGGATTCCCGTGTGAAAGTAGGACATCGTCAGGCTAATATCCCCCCCACCAGCCCCCTCCACCCTCAGGTGCAGGGGGTTTGGTTTTTTATGCGCCTACCACTTCACCTTGGCGGAGCCCACGTCCAGCACCATGCGGGTGGCCAGATACAGGCGCGGGGCAATCGAGTCGGTGATGATGTACTCGTTGTCATTGGAGTGGGCGCCAAAGCCGCGCAGACCGAAACTCTCCAACACACCGCCCTTGGGCCGCAAGCCGGCAAAGGCCGCATCCGTGCCGCCGCCCGTGGCGCGGTCGCGGATCTCCAGGGGCAAGCCAATCTCAGAGAACACCGTCTGCGCATGACGCGCCATCGCCACCGACGCCGCGTTGGCCACAAACGCCGGACGGCTGCGGTAGAAGGTCAGCTCCACTTCGGTGTCAGGGATCAGCCGCTCCTTGATGGCCTCGCGCAGCGCCTTCTCCATCACATCGAGATCTTCGTTGTTCAGCGAACGGATGTCGGCAATTGCAGAGGCATGCGCAGGGATCACATTTCGAACGCCGCCACCCTCGATCACGGTCCAGTTGATCTTCAGACCCTTCGCATCGTTGCCGAAGCTGCGCGTCTTCATGATCTGGTGCGCCAACTCGTAGATCGCGTTCCGTCCGCCCTCGGGATTGCCGCCCGCGTGTGAAGCCCTGCCCTTGACCTTCAGCTCTGCAATGGCAATGCTGCTGGTGGCCAGGCGCACCATGTCGCGTGTGCCACCGCCGCCTTCAAACGAAAACACCGCATCGTATTGACTGCCCAGCTCGGTCAACATGGCGGCTGAACCCGGCGACCCGATCTCTTCGTCGCCATTGAACAGAACGCCCAACTCCGCATAGTCGTCAGCCCCCAGGCTGCGGAGCAGGCCCACCGTGTGAAGGATCAGTGCCACGCCAGCCTTGTCGTCGGCGATGCCCAAACCATAGGCACGGTTGCCTTCCACCCTGAACGGTTGCTTGCCCAAAGTGCCTTTGGGATAGACCGTGTCCATGTGCGCGATCAGCAGCACCTTCTTCTGGCCGCGCCCGGTCTTGCGGGCATAGACCATGGGACCGAGCTCCGCGCCCTTGAGCATCGGGTGGAACTCCGGTGCCCGCGCGGGCAGCACTTCCACCTGGAAATCGGCAGCCTTGAGCTTTTGGGCGAGCACGCCGCTGAGCCGCTTCAACCCCTCAAGGTCACGGCTGCCCGACTCAATCTCCACCAATTCCCGCAAGGTGTCGAGGAAAGGCTGGACCTGGGCCTGTGCGCCCTGGCGCAAACCGGCATCGCCGGACGCGGCCACGGCTGCTCGACCCCCCTGCTCTGCGGATTGGGCCCAAGCAGAAGGGGCAGCAGGGCCGATGGCGCCGATGGCGCAGAAACTAGCGATGATGATCGCGTTCCGCCGAGCGCGGGTGATGGATCGATAGAGCGGTGGGATCATCAAGGGGCTCCGTGCAGTGAAGAGCGGGCCCCGACCGGTCAAGAAGATTGGGAGCCCAAAGTGGTCTGCATCCATTGTGCGGCGTGCAGCAGCGAAGGCAAGCCCCCGCGGCGGCCCATCAACTGCAGCCCCAAGGGCATGCCGTGAGGGCCCATCAGCCCGGGGACGTTGATGGCGGGCAGGTCCAGTGCAGTGCCCAGCGTGCACATGATGGGGTCCCCCGTGCTGTGCAATCCCAAGGGTGCCACGCCCAGCGCAGATGGCATGGCCAGCACCAGATCGGCCGGCCACGCGCGGTCGATGTTTTGGCGAATCTCAAGCAGGCGCGCCCAGGCGTCGGCCAAGGTGGCCGCATTCGTCTCGCGCCCGCGGCTGATCTGCCCCTGGAGGGATGAAGACAAGGCGGAACGGTCTCGGCCGAACTCGGCTGCGAAGGAACGGGCGATCTCCGCTTCCATGATCAAGCGATGCAGGGCCACGATTTCGTCCGCGGCACCGTCAAGGTCCAGCACCCCGGCGCCATCCGCAGGGTTGAGAGCCAAGCCCTGCACGGCCCGTAGGTAAGCGGCTTGTGCATCGGATTCAACCCGGCTCCAGAACGGTGAGGGCCACCAGGCCACCCGAGCGTGGTGGCCGCGCGCCAACCGCGGGCCGTCTGCCAGTGCATGAAACAAGCGCGCCACCTCCTCGACGGTTCGGGCAAACAGCCCCACCGTGTCGAAGGAAGGCGACTGCACCAGCACACCCTGTCGGGGCAACGCGTCGCGTTCGGGCTTCAGGCCCACCACACCGCAGAAGGACGCAGGCCGAACGGTGGAGCCATTGGTCTGCGAGCCCAAGGCCAAGGGCACCATGCCACAGGCCACGGCCGCGGCTGAACCACTGGACGACCCACCCGGCGTGCGCTGTAGGTCATGCGGATGTCGCGTCTTGCCCGGCGCGTAGGTGGCCAATTCGGTGGTGACGGTCTTGCCCACCACCACGGCACCGGCCGCACGCAACCGGTGCACCACTTCGGCATCAGCCTCAGGCCTGCGGCCCGCGTGCAGCACCGTGCCGTTCTCGGTGGGCATGTCGGCCGTGTCGATGATGTCCTTCAGACCTACGCAGAGGCCGTAAAGCGGCATCGACTCGGCGGCCGCGCCCAGGGAATCCAGCTCCGTCGCCCGCTTCAGTGCAGCGTGCGCATCCAACCACGCCCAGGCCTGTACGTCCGGCTCGAGGCGGGAAATGGTGACCAGGCAGGATTGAACCGCGGCCTGAACGGACCCTGGCCACGGCGTGGACGTCGACGAAAGACCAGACGCCGCGCCCGTGCTCATGTGAGGTGCACCATCCATTTGTGAACCGGAGTGGTCGCGCCAGCGCAAACCACCCCGGAAGACCGCTTTACCTGTACAGAACCTGCGGCAGCCACATGCCGATCTCAGGGAAGTTGTACAGCAGGATGATGGCCAGCACCTGGATGCCCATGAAGGGCAACATCCCCGCAAAGATCTGATTCAGCGTCACATGTGGTGGGCTCACGCCTTTCAGGTAGAAGGCCGCCATCGCCACCGGTGGGCTCAGGAAGGCCGTCTGCAGGTTCAGCGCCACCAACAGGCCGAAGAACAGCGGGTCCACGCCGAAGTCGTCCAGCAACGGGATGAAGATGGGCATGAAGATCACGATGATCTCGGTCCACTCCAGCGGCCAACCCAGGATGAAGATGATCACCTGGCTCAGGATCAGGAACTCGGTCTTGGTGAGGTTCATCGACATCACCCACCTCTCGACCAACTCCTGCCCGCCCAGCAGCGCGAACGCCGCCGAGAAGATGGCACTGCCCACGAACAGCCAACACACCATGGCGCTGGTCTTGGCCGTGAGGAATACGCTCTCCTTGACCACGGTCATGGTGAGTTGCTTGTACGCCGCGGCCAGCACGAAGCCGCCGAACGCACCCACCGCTGCTGCTTCCGTAGGCGTGGCCAGACCGAAGACGATGGAGCCCAACACGGCCAGGATCAGCACCACCAGCGGGAAGAAGCTGGACAGCAGCATCTTGAAGATCTCAAGCCGCTGGAAGCTCATCACGCCGTAAAGCGCCGCCAGTGCGGCAAGGCCCACGGCGAACCCGATCCAGAATCCGGTGCCCGCGGGCTTGCGCTCGGGCTCCGGTGCCGGGGTGGCAGGCACAGCCGCACCACCCGGCGCGGGCGTGGCCGCGCTGGTGGCCGCAGGTGCCGCGCCAGGGGGCTCTTGCACGCCACCGGCTGCCGCAGGCTCGCGCAGGCTGGGTGCTGCACCTGGAGGCTCCTGAACACCACCACCGGCCCCCGGGGGCTCACGCAGTGAGCTCGAGGCGCCAGGAGGCTCTTGAACTCCACCGGAGGAAGGCGGCTCGCGCAAGGTGCCCGGAGGCTCCTGCACACCACCGGAAGAAGGCGGCTCGGCCAGGCCACCGCCGCTGGTCTCAGCCGGGCCTTCCAGGCTCATCATGCCGCCCGAAGCGGACACCGGCTCTTCCGGCGGCAGTGGCGCGGTGGCCGCGCGATACGACAGTCCAGCCACCACCACGAACAGCAGCGCGGGCAGCAGCGTGATGCCCAGCTGCTTGAGGATGTAGCCTGCAGGCACCTGTGCGTTGCGCTTGCCCTTGAGGGCCTTGACCAAGGCCGGCAGCGCGCGGTTGCCCACGGTGTCGGCAATCTGCTGCGTCAGCGCGGGCAGATTCACCTTGCGCGCTTCTTCAGACAGCGGCGGGGCCAGCTCAGGCTTGAGCTTGGCCACGATGATCACGTACACGATGTAAAGGCCCGCCAGCATGATGCCGGGGAAGAAGGCGCCGGCATACAGCTGCACCACCGACACGCCCGCGGTGGCACCGTAGACGATCAGCATCACCGAGGGCGGGATCAGAATGCCCAGGCAGCCACCGGCGGTGATGGCACCGGCCGACAGGCGCACGTCATAACCGCCCTTGAGCATCTGCGGCAGCGCCAGCAGGCCCATGAGCGTGACCACCGCACCCACGATGCCCGTGGCCGTGGCGAACACCGCGCAGGTGAAGAGCGTGGCCACCGCCAGTGAACCGGGCACGCGTGCCAGCGACAGGTGCAGCGACTTGAACAGCTTCTCGATGAGGTTGGCCCGCTCCACGAGATAGCCCATGAAGACGAACAGCGGGATGGAGATGAGCACATCGTTGCTCATCACCTTGAAGGCCGACTGCACCATCAGGTCCAGCGTCTTGGTCGTGTTCTCCTCGTAGGCCAGCCACGTGAAGATCATGCCCATGCCCATCAGCGTGAACGCAGTGGGAAAGCCCATCATGATGGCTACCACGACCAGGGCCAGCATCATCAGGCCCAAGTGGCCATTGGTGATCTTGTCGGCCGAAATCAGCATCACGCCGGTGCCGGCGATGATCAGCCCCATGATGATGAGGCCGAACCAGAGTTCCTTCTTGATCTTCACTGGTGGCCTCCCTTGCCGGCGGCTTGCGGGGCCACGTACTGATCCAGGGCAGCGATGTCCTCGTCCTTGACCGACACCATCTGCTTGAGCTTGTCCACGTCCACTTCTTCGACGTCCTGTTCGCGCGAGGGCCATTCACCGGTCTGCAGGCACTGGATGCAGCGCACGATTTCCACGATGCCCTGCAGCAGCAGCATGAAGCCGGAGATGGGAATCACGAACTTGAAGGGGTACAGCGGCAGCGGGGTGGCCGAGAAGGTCTTTTCGCGGATGGCCAGCGCCTCGTTGGCGTAGGTCCAGCCGGCGTAGGTCAGCGCAATCACGCCGGGCATGAAGAAGATGATGTAGAGAACCAGATCGATGGTCGCCTGCGTGCGGGGCTCGAAGAAGCCGTAGAGCACATCGCCGCGCACATGGCCGTTCTTGCTGAGCGTGTAGGCGCCGGCCATCATGAACAGGGTGCCGTAGAGCATGATCTGCGCATTGAGGTTCCAGTCGTGCGGTTCGTTGAGCACGTAGCGCGAGAACACCTCGTAGGTGATCAGGAAGGTCAGGATGACGATGGTCCAGGCGAACAACTGCCCCAGCCATGTCGACAGGCGGTCCACCGCCATCAATAGGTTCTTCATGCAAAGTCCGGTTTCAAGGTGCAGCGGTCCACCAGGCTGCACCGATCACGCTACGAAAAAAGGCCACCGGGGGTACCGGTGGCCCTTTGAGAAGCGGGGGCTGGACAAGCCCCCCACCCTCAAGCCTTCCGCGCCGGAGCGCGGAAGTAGTGGTCCCAGGCCATCTTGAAGTTGACCAGGTAGTCATTCTGCCAATCACCGGCGCGGCGGGCGAATTCACGCTGGCTGTCCAGGATCTTCTTGAACATGGCGTTCTCGCCGCCCTTCTTCTCCATGATCTTGTCCCACGAGGCCAACTGGGCACGCAGTACTGCATCCGGCGTCTTGTAGAACTTGACGCCAGCCTTCTTCAGCTCAATGTAGTCCTGGCTGTTGCGCTGGATGGCCTTCCAGGACATGTCGGCGCTGGCAGCCTGCACGGAATAGTCGATGATGGACTTGAGCTCGGGGGCCAGACTGTCGTACTTGCCCTTGTTGAACAGGATCTCGAACTGCTCGGTGGACTGGTGGAAGCTCTGCAGCATGCAGTTCTTCACCACGTCGGGGAAGCCCAGCAGGCGGTCGGAAGTGGCGTTGTTGAACTCGGCGCCGTCGATCAGGCCGCGGTCCAGGGCCGGGACGATTTCACCGCCAGGCAGCGGGTTCACTGCCGCGCCCATGTCGGTGTACATGTCCACGGCCAAGCCCACCGTGCGGAACTTGGTGCCCTTGATGTCGTCCACCTTGGCGATGGGCTTCTTGAACCAGCCGAAGGGCTGGGTGGGCATGGGACCGTACAGGAACGACACCACTTCCAAGTTCAGCGACTTATAGATTTCGTCCAGCAGGGCCTTGCCGCCACCGTAGTAGTGCCAGGACAGCAGCATGTTGGGGTCCATGCCGAAGCCCGGGCCCGAACCCCAGAGGGCCAGGGCGGAGTTCTTGCCGTAGTGGTAAGCGACCACGCCATGGCCGCCGTCCAGGGTGCCCTTGGCCACGCCTTCGAGCAGTTGGAAGGCCGGCACGACGGAGCCCGAGGGCAGCACTTCAATCTTCAGACGACCGCCTGCCATGTCGTTGACCTTCTTGGCGAAGTCGTTGGCGTACTCGTGGAAGATGTCCTTGGCGGGCCAGGTGCTCTGGAAGCGCAGGCTCACGGTCTGGGCGTTGGACACCATCGGAGCGGCCAGGGCGCCCGCTGCAACGGTTCCGGTGGCGGCCTTGGCCAGGAAGCGGCGACGCTCGGCCGGCTGGCGGATCTTGGTGTTCTTCTCGGTCATCAGGGTCTCCTGCGAGGTTGATTACA
>JAIYCN010000029.1 GCA_027487995.1 Rubrivivax sp.
CGCACCGACG
This sequence comes from Rubrivivax sp., assembly GCA_027487995.1. Lineage (GTDB taxonomy): Bacteria > Pseudomonadota > Gammaproteobacteria > Burkholderiales > Burkholderiaceae_C > RFTU01. The sequence continues at coordinate 11 of JAIYCN010000029.1, forward strand.
AACCCGGTTCCGGCCGCGCCGCACACGTGCCGTCCGCCCACGGATAAACCGGATCCTCGTCCGACCAGACCGCCGGCACCCCGAGTCGCGTGACGCCACGCGCGGCACCCGGGGAAAACCCGTGCGCCCGCCGCAGCTTGCGGCGCACCTGGCGCAGGAGTTCATCGCCCGCCTCCCCCAGATCGCCCGTGCGCAGGGCACCGGGGTCACTCCGGCCCCCCGCCCCGCCGACGGTCAGCACCGGGATCCCGCGCTCCCGGCAGGCGGCAATCAGGAGCGCCTTGTGCGACATCCGGTCGACCGCATCGATGACGAAGTCGAAGCCCGGGGCCAGCAGCGCGGGGGCGGTGACCGCGGTGAAGAACTCGAGCTTCGTCTCCACTCGGCACCCCGGATGGATCAGCGCGATGCGTTCCGCCAGCACCGTGACCTTCGGGCGTCCAATCTGGCCGTCGAGCGCGGGCAACTGCCGGTTGACGTTGGTCACGCAGACGTCGTCCAGGTCGATCAGGGTCAGCCCACCCAGGCCGCTGCGGGCGAGTCCTTCCGCGGCCCAGGAGCCCACGCCGCCCACCCCGACCACCGCGACGCGGGCGGCCGCCAGCCGGTCCAGCGCGGCGGCACCGAAGATCCGGCCGAGGCCGCCGAAACGGGCAAGAAAGTCCGGCGACGGCACGCGCGCCCGGGCGGGGTTACTTGATGCCCAGCAGCCGACGCACGGTCGGCTCCAGCTGGCTCTGCGGCGTGTCCGCCACGATGCGGCCCACCGGACTGCCCTGAACGTTCATCTGCAGCATCCCCTTCTGGTCGAACACCAGCAGCCGCGGAGCGCCGGTGACGTTGAACTTCGGGGCGAAGGCGTTGCGGGTGCCCTGGCCGTCGAAATGCACCGGGAAGGCGATGCGGGCCGACTTCACGAATTCCTCCACCTTCGCGCGGTCCTCGGCCTTGTCGAGGGACACGGTGACCACCTCAAAGCCCCGTCGGCGATAGTCGGAATACACCTGCTTGAGGGCGTCGAAGCGATCGGTGGAGCTCTTGCTGGCGGCGCTCCAGAAGTAGAGGGCCACGACCTTGCCGCGCAGTTGGGAAAGGTCGGTCTCCTTGCCATCGAGGCCGGTGAACTTGAGGGCGAAGGGCTCCTTGCGGGCCTCATAGAAATTGAGCTCCTCGCGCGCCATATCCTTCACCGCCTTCTCCTTGTGCTCCAGCAGGCGGCGAAAGTGTTCCTCGCCGCGCGCCGGGGCGCTGCCGAGCGTGACGACGTGGCCGTAGGAGCGCTCCCGGTCCGCCTGGAACCGCGCGGCGCCGGGCGTCTCGTCCAGGGCGTCGAGCTTGTCGCGGAAGTTGGTCAGATTATCGCGGCTGAAGGCGGTGCGGACCTCGAAGTCCGCGATGGACGCATCGAGGGCGGCCAGGGCGGCCTTGGTGGCGTCGGACACGCCGTCCTTGTACCGCAGGTTGGCGAGTTCGAGCTTCAGGAAGGAGACGTAGGACGTCTGGAGGGCCGCCTGTTCCTTGGGAATGGAGCCGCCGTAGAACGCCAGGCCGAGGATGACCTCGTTCGCCCGGGATTGGGTCGGGTACTTGGCCAGATAATCCATTCCCGTGGCGATGACCTTCTGGAAGCGCGCCTGATCCCGCGTGCCCCCGACCCCGCGCTCCCGGTTGAAGGCCTCGAACGACAGGTCCGCCGCGGACTTGGCGGGCGCCTTGGCCGCCTTGTCGGCGGACTTGGGCGCGGAGGTCTGGCCGGCCAACGGCAGCAGCGGGCAGAGGGCCAGGGCGAGGAGGGTCAGCAGGCGGTGGTGCATCGCGGGAGGAGGGGGTTGGAGACGATCGCAGCGGACGCGGCTCCGGAAACGCCCGGAACCTACGGCTCGCCAACCAATCGCGGGAGGCGGGCCGCGCAAGTCAAAGCGGCCAAAGACCGCGTCAGGGTGCGAGGTGGCGTTCCAGCCAGGCGTAAGCCCGCGCGCGCATCTCCGGAGGGAAATCGTGTTCGCAGGCGGGATGCACGACGTCGAGGTTCGTCGGGGCGCCGAGCAGGGCGTAGACGGGCCGCGCGGCCGCGATGCTGCGCTCCACGCTCCGCCACTTGAAGTTGCTGTCCCCGGTGGGGGCGATGGCCAGGAAGGCGCGGGGCGCGAGGGCGCCGATGAGTTCCGGGAAATCGAACGGGATGGCCTCCAACCGGCCCGCGTAGGCCGCCAGCGCCGGCATGTAGCGTTCCTGGGTCCACCCCTGCCCCGGCCGCCAGACGACGTCCCGCTTCTCCTGATAATAATCGAGGAACGAATCGAAGCCGCAGCTCGAGACCAAGGCCCGGATGCGTTCGTCAAAGAGGGCGGTGTAGATCGAATTGTGGCCGCCGAGCGAATGCCCCACCGCGCCGAAGCCGCGGGGCGAGACCCCGGGCGTGGCCGCGAGGACATCGAGGCCGCGGATGTTGTCCCAGATGGCCTTCATCGTCCCGCTTTGGTAGCCAAGGCCCGCCAGATCGGGGCGGTAATCCCCGAGGTGCGGGTAAGGCGGGGCGAGAACCACGAAGCCGCGGGCGGCCAGCTCCTCGCCGTAGTTGCGGCCCGGCTTGCCGTCCGGGCGGCCCAGACCGACCACGGGGCGGTTGCCCTCGGCATTATTGGTGGGCATCAGCGCGAGGACCCCGGGTCGGACCGCCCGCCCCGCGAGCACCTCCTTGGGGACCAGCAGATAAGCCGGCACCGTGCCGCCGGGTTCCGCGACGTAGGTGATCTCGCGGCG
>JAIYCN010000151.1 GCA_027487995.1 Rubrivivax sp.
AGCGGTCGAAGCCCGACACCATCAACAGTTGTTTGAACAACTGCGGCGACTGCGGCAGCGCAAAGAACTGGCCGTCATGCACGCGGCTGGGGACCAGATAGTCGCGCGCGCCCTCGGGCGTGCTCTTGGTCAGCATCGGCGTCTCGATGTCCACGAAGCCGTGCTCGTCCAGATACTTGCGAACCTCCATGGCGACGCGGTAGCGCAGCATCAGGTTCTTCTGCATGGCCGGGCGGCGCAGGTCCAGCACCCGGTGCGTCAGGCGCACCGTCTCGGAGAGGTTCTCGTCGTCCAACTGGAACGGCGGCGTGACGCTGGGGTTCAACACCTCCAGCTCATGGCACAGCACCTCGATCTTGCCGCTCACGAGATTGGCGTTTTCGGTACCCGACGGACGGGCGCGCACCTTGCCCACCACCTTCAGGCAGAACTCGTTGCGCACGCCTTCGGCGGTCTTGAACATGTCTGGGCGGTCAGGGTCGCACACGATCTGTACCAGGCCTTCGCGGTCGCGCAGGTCGATGAAGATCACACCGCCATGGTCGCGGCGGCGATGGGCCCAGCCCATGAGGGTAACGGTTTGGTCCATCAGCTTTTCGCTGACAAGTCCGCAATAGGTGGTTCGCATGTAATGACTCCGTTGTCGCTCGAAGGCGCCGAGGCTATGGTCGCTGCACTCCGGATCGCATACCGGTGATATGGCGTCGCCCAAGACAGGCGCCTTCAATTTTCAAAAAAGGGTGGGCGGCTTGCACGAGCCGCCAGGGTTGGCCGCGGAGCTGAGCCCCTGAGGACTGACCGTCTGCCTTGACGATCAGCCCTGCCGATTGGGGTCAGCCTCCCCCGGCACCTTGCTGGCCGGCGGGGGCGACACAACGCCCATGGAAATGATGTACTTCAGCGCTTCATCCACGCTCATGCCCAAAGGCCGCAGTTCGGCCGTGGGAACCATGATGAAGAAGCCCGACGTGGGGTTTGGCGTGGTGGGCACGTACACGCTGGTGTGATCCGTCTGCAGATGCTCGGCCACTTCGCCACTGGGCTTGCCCGTGACGAAGGCGATCGTCCATGAGCCGTGACGGGGGTACTGCACCAACACGGCCTCACGGAACGCATTGCCGCTGCTGGAAAACAGCGTGTCAGAGACCTGTTTGACCGAGCTGTAGATGCTCTTGACGATCGGAATGCGCTGAACGATGCGTCCGCCCTGGCGCAGTGCCCACTGGCCGAAGTAGTTGGCCGCGAACATACCGGTGAGCAGCAGCGCCACGAACACCGCCGCCACGCCCAGGCCGGGGATGCGGCGCAGGGATTCCAGCGCGGCATGGCTCTCGGCGGGCATCACCGCCTGCGTGGCCGTGATCACCCACAGGAACAAGCCGTCCAAAGCGCCCCACACGGCGTGCAGTACCCACACGGTGACCACCAGCGGCAGCCAGACGAGGAGGCCGGCCAGGAGGTAGCGCTTGAGCATGGTGAATGGTCCCGTTGCGTTCAGTGGCAGGCGCACGACGTGCCGCAGCCGCCAGCCGCTGCGGTGGTCGTGCTGCCGGACTCGCCGGATGAGTTGCTCTTGCTGTCGGAACCCGAGGCCGAGCCCGAAGAGTCGCCACCCGACGAAGAAGTCCCCGAGTCACCTGAAGAAGTACCGCCCGAGGAACCGGCGGTGTCGCCACTCTTGGCCGTGCCCGAGCCCGAGCCTCCCCGGAAGTCGGTGACGTACCAGCCCGAACCCTTGAGCTGGAAGCCCGCAGCCGTCACCTGTTTGGCGAACGCCTCAGCCTGGCAGGCCGGGCAGGTCGTCAACACGGGATCGGAGATCTTCTGCAGCACGTCCTTCGCGTGGCCGCAGGCGGTGCAACGGTAGGCGTAGATCGGCATGGGGGTCTCAGGGTTGAATCGAATGCAACCCTCGATTGTAGCCGGTGAGCATCCCAGCCCGGGGACGCCGGGATTCAGGCGTTCATCCCCTTGACCCGATGGTCACGCTCATGCCGGTTCTTCAGCCACTGCGGCAGCAGCGAGCCGGCCACCATGCCGGAGACAGCCGCCAACAGACCCGCCAATTGCGGCGGGAACACCGCGCCCAGGCCGCTCACGCCTTCGAAGAAAAAGATCCACACCGCGATGCCAGCCGCCACGGAGAAGATGGCCCCCTGCGTGGTGGCCCGGCTCCAATACAGCCCAAAGACCAGGGGCACGAAGGCCCCCACCAGCGTCACTTGGTAGGCCGAGGACACCAGTTCGTAGATGGACGTGCCCTTCATCGCCATGGCATAGGCCAGCACCAGCCCCGCAAAGGCGACGATGCTCAGCCGCATGGCCTTCAGCTGCTGCCGGTCGCCCATGTGTGGCCGCAGGTTCTTCAGGATGTTCTCCACGAAGCTGGTGGCCGGGGCCAGCAGCGTGGCCGACGAAGTGCTCTGAATGGCCGACAGCAGGGCACCGAAGAAGATGATCTGCATGAACAGCGGCATCTGCGTGAGCACATAGGTGGGCAGCAAGCGCTGGTAGTCGTCGCGGGCAATCTCCATGGCCTGCTCGCCCATCACCACCACCGCACTGGCCACGATGAACATCGGCACGAAGGCAAACGCGATATAGCCCAGGCCCCCAATCACGGCGCCCTTGCGCGCGGTGTTGGCGTCCTGGGCCGACATCACGCGCTGGTAGACGTCCTGCTGGGGAATGCTCCCCAGCATCATGGTGATGGCCGCACCAATGAACATGGCCACCTCCGTGAAATCCGGCTGCGGCAGGAATTCCAGCAGGCCTTGCGATGCCACGCTGTCCAACACCACCGGCGCGCCACCGGCCAGCCCGGCCGAATACCAGGCAATCGCCGACAAGCCCACCACCAGCACACCCATCTGGATGGTGTCCGTCCAGGCGACGGCCATGAAGCCACCGATCACCACATAGGTCAGCACGATCGCCGTGCCCAGCACCATGCCCGTGCCGGGCTCAATCGCCCCGCCCGTGAGCACCGAGAACACCAGGCCCAGGGCTGTGATCTGGGCGGCCACCCAACCCAGGTAGCTCAGGATGATGGCCACCGAGCAAAAGACCTCGATCCCCTTGCCGTACCGATGACGGTAGTAGTCGCCGATCGTCAGCAGGTTCAGGCCGTACAGCTTCTTGGCAAAGAAGAGACCCACCAGCACCAGACAGGTGCCCGCACCGAAGGGGTCTTCCACGATCGCCTGCAGGCCCCCCTGCACGAACTTGGCCGGGATGCCCATCACAGTCTCGGCACCGAACCACGTGGCGAAGGTGGTGGCGATGACCATCACCAGGGGCAGGCTGCGCCCCGCCACGGCAAAGTCCGTCGAGTTCTTCACACGGGTACCGGCCCAAACGCCCAGCGCCAGCGTGCCCAACAGGTAGACCGCCACGAAGATGATCAGGGTCATGTTCATGGGGGCAAGAGGATAGCAATCAAGCCCGCCGATGCGGCAAAGCACCGACGGACTCGCGGGTTTTCACAGGCCGGCGGTGTCGCGCAGGTGCATCACCCAGGCGGCCACGACCACCCCCAGACCAAATCCCACGACCACCCACAGCACCGATTGGATGATCCGGTTGGTACGCCGCTGCTCGGCCAGCATGGCCAGCAGCAGGTCCTGGCTGGGGGCGCCACTGCCGCGCGAGAGCGCCTGGTGCACCAACCGCGGCAACTCCGGCAGCATGTGGGCATACCGCGGGGCCTCGGTCTTCATCGCCGTCACGAAGGCGCGCCAGCCCACCTGCTCGTTCATCCAGCGCTCCAGGAAGGGCTTGGCCGTGCTCCACAGGTCCAGGTCCGGGTCCAGTTCACGCCCCAGGCCCTCGATGTTGAGCAGCGTCTTCTGCAGCAACACCAGCTGCGGCTGAATCTCCACGTTGAAACGGCGCGAGGTCTGGAACAGCCGCATCAGCACCTGCCCCAGCGAGATGTCCTTCAACGGTCGGTCGAAGTGCGGCTCACACACCGCGCGGATGGCGCCTTCAAGTTCATTGACCTTGGTGCCCGCCGGCACCCAGCCGCTTTCAATGTGCAGCTCGGCCACACGCTTGTAGTCACGGCGGAAGAAGGCGATGAAGTTCTGCGCCAGGTAGTCCTTGTCGACCTCGGTGAGCGTGCCGATGATGCCGAAATCCAGCGCGATGTAGCGCCCAAGCGTGGCCGGCTCCAGGCTCACCATGATGTTGCCCGGGTGCATGTCGGCGTGGAAGAAGCCGTCGCGGAAGACCTGTGTGAAGAAGATGGTCACGCCGTCGCGCGCCAGCTTCTTGATGTCCACGCCCGCCTCGCGCAAACGATCCATCTGGCTGATGGGCACGCCCTTCATGCGCTCCATCACGATCACGTTGTCGCGGCAGTAATCCCACATCATCTCGGGAATGAGGATGATGTCCAGGTCCTGCATGTTGCGGCGCAGTTGGGCCGCATTGGCGGCTTCGCGCACCAGGTCCAGTTCATCGTGCAGGTAGGTGTCGAACTCGGCCACCACCTCGCGCGGCTTGAGGCGCTTGCCGTCGCTGCTCACCCGCTCCACCCACACCGCCAGCCGGTGCAGCAGCGACATGTCGTCCTCGATGGCGCGCAACATCCCCGGCCGCAGCACCTTCACCGCCACTTCCCGCCCATCCTTCAGGGTGGCGAAGTGGACTTGCGCAATCGAGGCGCTGGCCACCGGCACCGGGTCGAACTCCTGGAACAGTTCGGCCACCGGGCGGCCCAGGGCTTTTTCGATCAAGGCCACGGACTGGTCGCTGGGGAACGGGGGTACGCGGTCCTGCAGGCGCGAGAGTTCGTCCGCGATGTCCGGCGGCACCAGGTCACGCCGCGTGGACAGCACCTGGCCGAACTTCACAAAGATGGGTCCCAGACGCTCCAGGGCCATGCGCAGACGCGCACCGCGCGAGCCGTCGAAACGCCGGCCCACCGTCACCAACCGGGCCAGCAAGCGAACCCAGGGCTGCCGGAAGCCCGACAGCGCAATGTCATCCACGCCGAAGCGCAGCAGGGTCAGCGCAATGCGCGTCAGCCTCAGGGCCTGGCGGATCGAAGTCCCCACCATCAGCGCGCACCACCTCGACTGGCCAGGCGGGCGGCCGCCTCGCGCAGGGCACGGGCAATGGCCAGGCCCCAGGTGCGCAGCCGCTCGGCCGGCACCGGGCCGAAGAAACGTTCGATGTCCGCGGCCACGTCCCAGCGCAGGTTCTCGGCCAACCAGTTCACGTCGGCGGCCAGTTGCGCATCGCCCGCCAACTGCAGGCTCGGCGTACCTCCAGACAGTACGCGGGCCACCAGACCCAGGGGGTCGTGGCTGTCCACCACCACCTCCAGGTCTGGCGCGTCTGACTGTGCGTTCAGATCAGCCACCGAATCCGGCATGGGACACAGTTCCAGCAAACCGGCCGGCGTCACCACTACCTCCAGGGGCGCAGGAGGCGGCGCCATCATCGACAGCAGGCGGGGCCATCCATCCGGCACCACGCGCAAGCGTCGGCCCGCATGCGGCTGCAGCCGCCGCTGGGCCACCGGCTCGGCGCTCAACACGTGATTCACGATCAGGATGAGCCGCTCGCGGCCTTCCTGTTCCAGCAGTTGGCGCATGCCGGCCGCGCGGCCAGGGTTCGAAGTCGAGGACATCCACGGATTCTGACATCAGGACCCCGCGACTGCCCGGGGCCGGCGGCGCTGCAGGCCCGGGCAGAGATACCATCTCGCCCCGGAGGCTTCATGAACACCACTGTCACCCCCGTCATCATGGCCGGCGGCTCGGGCACGCGCCTGTGGCCACTGTCGCGCGCCGGCTACCCCAAGCAGTTCCTCGTGCTGGGCACCGACCCGCAGGACCACAGCAGCCTGTTCCAGCAGGCCGTGAGCCGCCTGACCAGCCTGAAGGCCTCCGGCACCACCGTGGGCGCGCCGCTCATCGTGGGCAATGAAGACCATCGCTTCCTGGTCCTGGACCAACTCCGTGAACTGGGTGTGGCCCCGCAGGCCGTGCTGCTCGAACCCAGCGGCCGCAACACCGCGCCAGCCCTCACGCTGGCCGCCCTGCAGGCCACAGCCGAAGGCGATGATCCCATCCTCGTGATGACGCCGGCCGATCAGACCGTGACCAACCCGTCGGCCTTCCAAGCCGCTCTGGGACGCGCCGTGGCGGCGGCGATGGACGGCACCATCGTCATCCTGGGCATCACCCCCGACCGCCCCGAAACGGGCTACGGCTACATCCGCAGCGTACAGGCCCCTGCCGCAAACGGCGAACAGCCGGTGCTGCAGTTCGTGGAAAAGCCAGACGCCGCCACAGCCGCGCGCTACCTGGCCGAAGGCGGCTACACCTGGAACAGCGGCATGTTCGTGCTGCGCGCCTCCGCATGGCTGAAGGCACTGGCCCAGTTCAGGCCCGACATCGAAGCCGCCACGCGCGAGGCCTGGAACGCCCGCAAGACCGACCAAGCCTTCGTGCGGCCGGACAAGGCCCTGTTCGCCGCCATTCCGTCCGAGTCCATCGACTACGCGGTGATGGAGAAGTGCCCCGGATCAGAGCACGCCATCCGCATGGTGCCGTTGGACGCCGGCTGGAATGACCTGGGTGCCTGGGATGCGGTGTGGCAGGTGGCCCAACGTGACGGGGCCGGCAATGCCGCGCAGGGTGACGCCATCATCCGCGACAGCCGCAACACCCTGGTGCACGCCACCAGCCGCCTCGTGGGGGCCGTGGGCCTGCAGGATGTGGTGATCGTGGAAACGCCCGACGCGGTGTTGGTGGCCGACCGCGCCCGCAGTCAGGAAGTCAAGCAGATCGTGGGCACGCTCACGGCGCAGAAGCGGGAAGAACACGCCCTGCATCGCAAGGTGCACCGACCCTGGGGCTGGTACGACAGCATCGACCACGGCCCGCGCTTTCAGGTCAAGCGCATCATGGTCAAGCCCGGTGCCTCACTGAGCCTGCAGATGCACCACCATCGGGCTGAACATTGGATTGTGGTCAGCGGCACCGCCGAAGTCACCAATGGCGACAAGACCATCATCCTGTCGGAGAACCAGAGCACCTACATCCCGCTGGGCCAGACCCATCGCCTGGCCAACCCCGGCAAGGTGCCGCTGGAGATCATCGAGGTGCAATCGGGCAGCTACCTCGGCGAGGACGACATCGTGCGGTTTGAGGACACCTACGGAAGGTCCTGAGCAGGTCAGCGCCCCTGCTACTTCAGCATTTGATCCCCACGTGCAAGGCCACCACTCCCGCGGTGAGCTTGTGCACGTCCACATGCCCAAAGCCCGCCGTCTTCATCATGCCCTTGAGCGTTTCCGCGTCCGGGTGCATGCGAATGGATTCCGCCAGGTAGCGGTAGCTCTCCGCATCACCGGCGATCATCTGGCCGAGCTTGGGCAGGATGTTGAATGAGTACCAGTCGTAGGGCTTGCTCAGGGGTGCGGCCACCTTCGAAAACTCCAGCACCAGCAACCGCCCACCCGGCTTGAGCACGCGGCACATCTCGGCCAGAGCCACATCCTTGTGCGTCATGTTGCGCAGGCCAAAGGCCACGCTCACACGGTCGAAGGTATTGGCCGGGTAGGGCAACTTCTCCGCATCGCACAGGTTGGTGGCCAAGGCCATGCCTTCGTCGATCAGGCGGTCACGCCCCACGCGCAGCATGGCCTCGTTGATGTCCGTGTGCACCACCAGACCGCTCTCGCCCACGGCCTTGGCAAACGCGCGGGCCAAATCTCCCGTGCCACCGGCAATGTCCAGCACCTTGTCCCCCGGCCGCACCCCGGCCACCGCCACGGTGTAGGCCTTCCAGGCGCGGTGCAGGCCGCCCGACATCAGGTCGTTCATGATGTCGTACTTCTGCGCCACGGAATCGAACACACCGCGCACGCGCGCGGCCTTCTGCGCCTCGTCGACCGTCTGGTAACCAAAGTGGGTGGTGGCCATGATCCCGTGTCCGTTCAGTGGTGGTGCCCGTGGCTGGCGCAGCCGCCGCCAGAAGCCGCCGCTGCGGCCATCGGCGCATCGCGGCTCACGCCGGCATCCGCGCAGCGCTTCTCGTAATCCGCCCACAGTTCGGTCTGCTTGGACCCCAGGAAGTACAGGTACTCCCAGGAGAAGATGCCCGAGTTGTGGCCGTCATCGAATTCCGGCTGCACCGCGTAGTGACCAACGGTCTCCAAGCCGGTGATGCCCACATGGCGCTTGCCCGTCTGCAGCACCTCCTGGCCCGGGCCGTGGCCCTGCACTTCAGCCGAGGGAGAATACACGCGCATCAGTTCGAAGGGAATGCGGAAGGTGTTGCCGTCCTCGTAGCTGATCTCCAGGATCTTGGACTGCTGGTGCAGGGTCAGGCCCGTGGGGGAGGGAATCTTGGTGCTGCTCATGTTCCTCAACGCTTCATCAACGCTTCATCAATTCGGCTTGTATGGCCCGGTCCACCTGCGGCAGGTCCACTTCCAGGCGCAGCAGGTGGGCGGTGCTGGCCTCACGCTGGCGTTCGCCCCAGATCGGCTGCGGGAAATGCGGATCATCCGTCCAACGGGCCACCACGTGCCAGTGCAGATGAGGCACCACATTGCCCAGGCTGGCCAGATTGATCTTGTGGGGCTGCAGTTCACGCCGCACCACCGACTCCACCTTGCACACAGCCTGCATCAGCACCGAACGCTGCTCGGGCTCGAGGTCGGTCATCTCGGCCGCATGGTCGTTCCAGATCACGCGCCAGAAGGCGGGGTGATCCGCATTGTCCAGCACCCGCACCACGCGCCATTCGCGGCTGCGCGCCACCAGGTGCACGGCCTTGTCGTCATCCGGCCCGCACAGGGCGCAGTCTGCGGCGCTGCCTACCACTGTCACACCAGCACCCGCTCAATGCCACCGGCGTTGGCACGCGCCACATACTCGGGCATCCAGTTCTCACCCAGGATCTGCCGCGCCATCTCCACCACGATGTAGTCGGCTTCCAACAATCCGTTCTGCAGATCATTCCCGTAGCGCGAGAGGCCCTGCAGGCAGCTCGGACAGGAGGTGAGGATCTTCACGTCGCCCGACGCACCCGCGGCCCCGGACGCCCGCAAGGCCGCCTCACCCTTGCGCAGCTCCTCTTCCTTGCGGAAGCGCACCTGCGTGGAGATGTCGGGTCGCGTCACGCCCAGGGTGCCGCTTTCACCGCAGCAGCGCTCGCTCTTAAGCACATCCGGCCCCACCAGCGCCTTGACGGTCTTCATCGGGTCCTGCAGCTTCATCGGGCTGTGGCAGGGGTCGTGGTACAGGTAGCCGGCCTCGTTGCCCTCGAGCCGGATGCCCTCACGGTGCGCCTGGTGGTCACCAACACCGACGAGCGCCCGCAGCCGGTGGGCCTGGGCTGGCACCCCTACTTCCCCCCCCGCTCTCGCAGCCGGCTGCACATCGAGCTCAGCGACCGCTGGGAATCCGATGCGGGCACGCAGCTGCCAACGCGGCTGGTGC
>JAIYCN010000326.1 GCA_027487995.1 Rubrivivax sp.
CGGCTGGGCCACTCCGGGTTGGCGCTGATAGGCTCAAAGATGAAGTCTCGGGCGACGGGCTCGCCTGCTCGCGGGGTGGCGGACGGGTTCGCCCCCTGTGTTGACGAGGCTTGAGGGCCGGATGATGGGCGCCAGGTGATGAGGCGTCCTGTGGTGCGTGATTCAACCCGGGCGGCGTCCAGTAGGGCAGAAAGGCGTGCTGCCTCCTGCTCCAGTTGCGACCGCGCCGAGTCGCGCAGGGCCAGTACCGAAAGACCCGTGGCCAGTGCGATCACCGTGATCACCACCAGCAACTCCAAGAGCGTGAAGCCCGCCTGGGCGCGGGCTGGCGCAGCCGATGGAGGCGCGGGGTTACTGCCAGGAACCGATGTCGGCATCGCGCCCTGAACCACCGGACTTGCCGTCTGCACCGAAGCTGAAGACATCGACCTCGCCCTTGATTCCGGGACTGAGGTACTGGTAGGGCTGGCCCCAGGGGTCTTGCGGCAGCTTTTCCAGGTAGGGCTTCCAATTCGCCGCCTGCGGCCCGGTGGTGGGCTTGGCCACCAGTGCCTGCAGCCCCTGCTCGGTGGTGGGATAGCGCAGGTTGTCGAGCTTGTAGAGCTTCAAGGCCTGCGTGAGATTGTTCACGTCGGTCCGCGCGGCGGTGACGCGCGCGTCATCGGCACGGTCCAACACATTGGGGACCACCAGGGCGGCCAGGACCCCGATGATGACCAGCACGACCATCAGTTCGATGAGGGTGAAACCGCGCTGGGCCTGGCGGCGCAAGCGTGCGAATTGGGCAAAGCGTTTCATGTTGGGCATTGGAATATGGGGTGCGCTCGGAGGACCCGGTTGCAGCGCACCTATGATACGCAGGCGATGTGGATCAGATTCGTCACTTTTTTCGTGTGGTTGGCGGTTGGTGCGAGCGCCGTAGCCTGGTTGCTGCCCATGTTCAGGCCCGCATCCGGTGGTGCCGCGCCTGGAGCGGTGAACGTGGCGCTGGACGGTGGCATACCGCCGGCTGATTGGTCAGCCTTGTTGACCCGTGCACCGGCCACAGCCGAGCCGCCACCCGTGGCAGCCGACGCGTCGCGCTTCCGATTGATAGGAGTGGCTGGGCCCTTGCGTGCTTCTGGGCAGGGCGTGGCGCTGGTGTCCATCGACGGCAAACCACCTCGCGCGCTGCGCACCGGTGAAGTGGTGGAGGGCAACCGGGTGGTGTTGGAGGTCACGGCGCACACGGTGAAGATCGGTGCGCCGGGCGGGCCACCGACCTTGACCCTGCAGGCGCCGCTCTTGCCGCCGCCGGCCACTGGCGTTCCGCCCGGGTTTGCGGGCTAACGCAGGAACAACCGATAGACCGGATTGTTCGACTCATCCACCCAGGGGTAATCCAGCGCCTGCAGGAAGGCCTGTAGCGCTGCATCCTGGTTGGCGGGAATCTGCAGGCCCACCAACACGCGACCATAGTCCGCACCTTGGTTGCGGTAATGAAACAGGCTGATGTTCCATTCCGGGTTCATCGAAGACAGAAACTTCAGCAGCGCGCCGGGCCGCTCCGGAAACACGAAGCGCAGCAGCCTCTCATCGCGTGCCATGGGTGCACGGCCGCCCACCAGATGGCGGGCGTGTTCCTTCGCAAGCTCATCGTCCGTGAGGTCCACGGTGTTGAAGCCCTGTTGCTGGAACTGCTGCGCGATGCGCGCGGCTTCTTCTCGCCGGTGGATGCTCAGGCCCACGAACACATGGGCCACGTCCGTGTCGGACATCCGGTAGTTGAATTCGGTGACGCTGCGTGGGCCGACCAGCTCGCAAAAAGCCTTGAACGCGCCCGGACGCTCGGGGATGGTGACGGCGAAGAGGGCTTCGCGCTGCTCACCGAACTCAGCGCGTTCGGCCACGAAGCGCAGGCGGTCGAAGTTCATGTTGGCGCCGCAGGTGATGGCCACCAGCGTTTGACCCTTGAGTTGATGGCGCTCCACGTACTGCTTCATGGCGGCCACGCCCAGCGCGCCTGCGGGTTCCATCACGCTGCGGGTGTCCTGGAACACGTCCTTGATGGCCGCGCACACCTCGTCGGTGTCCACCAGCACGAAGTCGTCCACAAGTTCGCGTGAGATGCGGAAGGTTTCTTCGCCCACAAGCTTCACCGCGGTGCCATCGGAGAACAGCCCAACGTCCTGCAACTGCACCCGCTGCCCGGCCCGAACGGAGCGGTGCATGGCGTCGGAGTCGTGCGTTTGCACGCCGATGATCTTGATTTCAGGCCGCACGGCCTTGATGTAGCTGGCCACGCCGCTGATGAGTCCGCCGCCGCCGATGGCCACGAACACTGCGTCGATCGGGCCCTGGTGCTGGCGCAGGATCTCCATCCCAATGGTGCCTTGGCCTGCGATGACGTCGGGATCGTCGAAGGGGTGAACGAACACCAGGTTTTGCTCGGCCTGCAGCTTCAGCGCGTGCTGGTAGGCGTCGGAGTAGCTTTCGCCTTCAAGCACCACCGTGCCGCCCAAGGCCGAAACCGCCTCGATCTTCACCTTCGGCGTGGTGACCGGCATCACGATGAGGGCCTTGGTGCCGAGCTTGCGCGCACTCAAGGCCACGCCCTGCGCGTGGTTGCCGGCCGACGCGCAAATGACACCCCGCGCAAGTTGCTCTGCGCTGAGGTGGGCCATCTTGTTGTAAGCCCCGCGCAGCTTGAAGCTGAACACCGGCTGCTGGTCTTCACGCTTGAGCAGCACATGGTTGTGCAGGCGTTGAGACAGGTTCCGTGCAGGTTCGAGCGCGGTTTCAACCGCCACGTCGTACACGCGGGCCGTGAGGATGCGCTTGAGGTAGTCGAGTTCTTGGGACATCGTGAAGCGATTGTCGGGCACGGCGCCAGAAAAAAGGCCCGAGGCGTGAGCCTCGGGCCTGAACCACCGTTGGAGGTGGAGGAGACAATCGGTGAAGGGTTGACACCCCTCGATGTCATCGAGTCTAGCATCGGGTATGCTGCGCTGCAACAACGCTAGAGTCTTTCCTCTAGAGCGAGCGGGGTCATCGCGGCCCTGCATTGCAAGGAATTTCGAGATGGAATGCACAGTCAATTGGTTGCCGGCCAGCGGCATGGCGTTTGGTGCCGAGACGGGCAGCGGTCATCTGGTGACCATGGACGGCGCACCGGACGGCGGCGGGCGCAACCTGGCCCCGCGGCCGATGGAGCTGCTGCTGGCGGGCGCCGGTGGTTGTACCGCCTACGATGTGGTGCTGATCCTCAAGCGGGGGCGGCACGACGTGCGCGGCTGCCAGGTGAAGCTGTCAGCCGAGCGTGCGAGTGCGGACCCTAAGGTGTTCACGCGCATACAGATGCACTTCGTGGTCACGGGCCGCGGCCTGCCCGCGACAGCCGTGGAGCGCGCCATCGCGATGTCGCACGAGAAGTACTGCTCGGCCACCATCATGCTGGGCAAGACGGCGTCCGTTGAGGTGACGCACGAAGTGGTGGAGGGCTGAGGGCTCACTTGCCCTGAGGCACGGCCTCCGTGCCCTGACATCAAACCCGGTGGGCGGTGGTGGTCATGACCTTGGCTGCCAGCTTCATCAACCCCTGCACCGGGGCGGGCAAGGTGGCCGCACCCGCGTCGCGCGCCTCGCGGCCATGCCGGGCTTCGTCTTGGCGCATCTGCTCGACGACGGCGCGAGAGGCAACGTCCTGCATCGGCAGGCGGTCCAGGTGCCCGGCCAGGTGTTCCTCGACCTGCCGCTCGGTTTCCACCACGAAGCCCAGGCTGACGGTATCTCCGGCGCGGCCAGCAGCAAGCCCGATGGCAAACGAGCCGGCGTACCAAAGCGGGTTGAGCAGGCTCGGACGGTCCTTGAGCTGGTTCAGCCGCTGCTGCGTCCACGCCAAGTGGTCCAGTTCGTCCTGCGCTGCCTGCAGCATCTTCACCCGCAGTTCCGGTGTGCGGGCAGTCAGGGCCTGCGCCTGGTAGAGCGCCTGTGCGCAGACTTCCCCTACGTGGTTCACCCGCATCAAGGCGGCGGCTTCACGGCGCTGGTCCTCAGTCAAGGGTGTAGGCGGCAGGCCTGAGCCGGCGGTGCCGGAGCCCTTGTCGGTCAAGACGGGCGCAGGCATCGGGCGTGAGGCGGAAACAGCACCGGAAAGGGTGCGCAGGGTCTGGTCGGCGGCGGCGATCACCCGGTCCAGGGCAGTGAGGGTTCGAGGGGTCATGGGGAGCAAATCATGGCAACTTTCGGGCGGAATGCTGGGGCCGGCGTTGTAGCCGAGCAACATACACGGACTTTATGAGGGCCTATGGCTAGCCGGACGGTCCGTTCGCTGATGAAATATTATGAACTTCCCGAATAGGGAGTCCCCCGGCGGCTAGTTTTGGTCGGTGGGGTGCAAATTTCTAACCAGGAGAACCTTCGCATGAAGAAAACGCTCGTTGCACTGGCCGTTCTGGCCTCCACCGGTACCGCTTTCGCCGCTGGCCACGCCGCGGCTCCGGCTTCGTCCGTGACCCTGTTCGGCATTCTGGACGCCAGCGTCACCAACATCGACAAGACCGCTTCTGGCGCGTCTTTCACTGGTCTGACGGACAGCAACATCGCTTCTTCCCAGTTCGGCATGCGCGGCAGCGAAAGCCTGGGTGGCGGCCTGCGTGCCATCTTCGAACTTCAGGCTGACGTGAACGTCACCAACGGTACCTTCGACGGGACCGGCGCGAACAGCGCCAACAGCGGTGCCCTGTTCCGCCGTGCCTCTTGGGTGGGTCTGGCTGGCAACTTTGGGCAAGTCACTTTTGGCCGTCGCCTGAACCCGTTCCTGATCGGTGCGGCCGTTGACCAGGTGCACGCCGGCAATTCCACCAACACCGCCCGCTCGGCCGCCATGGGCTACGCCGATTTCTGGACGAAGAACGCCATCACCTATGTGTCGCCGGCGATGGGTGGCGTGACGGTGCACGTGCAGCACGGCCTGAGCAACGCGGCTGGCCGCACCGGCGACGGCACGGTGACCGCTCTGGTGGCGGTTTACTCGGCTGGCGCCCTGAACGCCTCTGCCGGCTACGAGAAGGTCGACGGCGGCCTGACCGCTGCTGAAGTCGCAGCGACGTCCGGCATCTCCACCGTGGTGGCTGCACCCGCAGTCGGCAAGAAGGAAGCCCAGTACATCAACGCCCGTTACGCCATGGGCCCCATCACGCTGGGCGCTGGCTTCTTCCAGGTGAAGGGTGCCATCGCTGCTGGTAGCGCCGCTACCTCCACGCGTGACGGTTCGTCTGTGCACGCCCGCTACGACTTCAGCAAGCAGGCTTCTGCCTCGCTGTCGTACAACGACTTCGAAGGCACCAAGGTCACCACGCTGCAGGGTCGCTACATCCTGAGCCCCCGTACTTCCCTGTACGGCCTGATGAACAGCATCGACAACGGTACGGTCACGACCTTCGTGCCGACCTGGGGTGCTCGCGGCAACCCCCGTCCTGCCAACAACCAGACGGCTATCTCCGCTGGCGTGATCCACGCGTTCTGATGCCCGCCTGAGCCGAAGCCCTTCGGCTCACGCTAACATCCGGCCCCGCCGCAGTGATGCGGCGGGGTTTTTCATTTCCATATGCTCGTCTTCATCCTTCGCCGTCTGTTTCAAGCTTCGTTGGTGTTGCTCACCGTGGGCTTCATCGCGTTCATGCTGTTCCAGTACGTGGGTGACCCGGTGCTCAACATGTTGGGGCAGGACGCCACTCAGGAGCAGAAGGAACGCCTGCGTACCGACCTGGGGCTGGATCAGCCGTTTCCTGTGCAGTTCGCGGCCTTTGTGGGCAACGCGGTGCAGGGAGACTTCGGCCTGAGCCTGCGCCAGGGGCGCAAGGTGTCGGAATTGATTGCCGAGCGCTTCCCGGCTACCTTGGAATTGGCCCTGCTGGCCGCCGTGATTGCGCTGGCCGTGGGCATTCCCATGGGTGTGTATGCCGCGCTCAAGCGTGGGAACGCGTGGTCCCAACTATTGATGGGCTTTTCGCTGTTGGGCGTGTCGCTGCCCACGTTTCTCATCGGTATCTTGCTGATTCTGATTTTTGCGGTGATGCTGAAGTGGCTGCCCAGTTTCGGCCGAGGCGAAGTGGTGAATCTGGGGTCTTGGACCACGGGCTTGTTGACGGTGGATGGTTGGAAGCACTTGGTGCTACCAGCCATTACCCTCAGCGTGTTCCAGCTCACCCTCATCATGCGACTGGTGCGTGCCGAGATGTTGGAGGTGCTGCGCACGGACTACATCAAGTTCGCACGCGCCCGCGGACTGAGCCAGCGCTCGGTGTATTTCGGCCACGCCTTGAAGAACACTCTGGTGCCTGTGATCACCATCACCGGACTGCAATTGGGCTCGCTCATCGCCTTTGCCATCATCACGGAAACCGTTTTCCAGTGGCCGGGCATGGGGTTGCTTTTCATCCAGGCCGTGCAGTTTGCCGACGTGCCGGTGATGGCGGCCTACTTGTGCCTGATCGCGCTCATCTTCGTGCTGATCAACCTGGCGGTGGACCTGCTGTACTTTGCGGTGGACCCGCGCCTGCGCGTGGACCGCGCCGGGGGAGGACACTGACATGAGCGGTCCTCTGCAGCGTTTTTTCGACAGCGATGTATGGTTCAGCTTCCGCACGTCGCCCGTGGCGGTGGTGGCCGCGCTGGTGGCCTTGCTGTGTGCCTTCTGCGCACTGTTTGCCCCCTGGGTCTCCCCCTTTGATCCCTTTGACCTGGCGGCGCTGGATTTGAGCGACGCGCGGCTGCCACCGGCGTGGTCGCCCGAGGGGAAGCCCCAGTATCTGTTGGGCACCGACGATCAAGGCCGCGACATTCTTTCGGCGCTGATGTACGGTGCGCGCATTTCGCTGTTGGTGGGCATGGCCTCTGTGCTGCTGTCGGTCGTGATCGGCGTGAGCCTGGGCCTGCTGTCTGGTTTTGTGGGTGGCCGCGTGGACGCCTTCATCATGCGCACCTGCGACGTGATGCTGAGTTTTCCCTCCATCCTTGTGGCCTTGCTTATCGACGGCGTGGGCCGTGCGCTGTTCCCCAATGCGCACGAGACCTTGGCCTTTGCGGTGCTGATCCTGGCCATTTCGATGTCCGGTTGGGTGCAGTACGCCCGCACGGTGCGCGGCTCTACGCTGGTGGAGCGCAACAAGGAATATGTGCAGGCTGCGCGTGTGGTGGGCGTGGCGCCTTGGCGCATCATGTTCCGTCATGTGATGCCCAACGTGATGGGCCCCGTGCTGGTGCTGGCCACCATCCAGGTGGCCACGGCCATCCTCACCGAGGCCACGCTGTCTTTCCTGGGTGTGGGTGTTCCGCCCACCTCGCCGTCGCTAGGCACACTCATCCGCATCGGCAACGACTTCCTGTTCTCGGGTGAGTGGTGGATCACCATCTTCCCCGGCGTGGTGCTGGTGATGATTGCCCTGAGCGTGAACCTGCTGGGCGATTGGTTGCGCGATGCACTCAATCCGCGCCTGCGCTGAACGGCGCGCCGCACGCCTCCTGATTCAACTGGATTGATTGCATGTCGTCGCCCATGACCGCTGATTCCAACGAGCGCCCGCTGCTGGAGGTGCGCGACCTGGTGGTCGAGTTTCCGACCCGCAAGGGCGTGCTGCGCGCGCTGGACCAGGTGAGCTTTTCGATTGCGCCCGGTGAAATCCTGGGTGTGGTGGGTGAGTCGGGTGCCGGCAAGTCGCTGACGGGCGCCTCCATCATCGGGTTGCTGGAGCCACCGGGCCGCGTGGCTGGCGGAGAAATCCTGCTGGAGGGGCGTCGTATCGACAACTTGCCTGACGAGGAGATGCGCAAGATCCGTGGGCGTTCCATCGGGGCCATCTTCCAGGACCCGCTGACTTCGCTGAACCCGTTGTACACCGTGGGGCAGCAGTTGATCGAGACTATCCGCACGCATCTGCCCCTCAACGAGGTGCAGGCACGCGAGCGAGCGATTCGCCTGCTGGCCGAAACCGGCATTCCTGCGCCCGAGGCGCGCATTGACCAGTACCCGCACCAGTTCTCAGGTGGCATGCGCCAGCGCGTGGTGATTGCGCTGGCCCTTGCTGCAGAGCCGCGGCTGATCGTGGCCGACGAGCCCACCACCGCGCTGGATGTGTCGATCCAGGCGCAGATCATCAGCCTGCTGCGCAAGCTGTGCAAGGTGCACGGTGCCTCGGTGATGCTGGTCACGCACGACATGGGCGTGATCGCAGAAACCTGCGACCGCGTCGCGGTGATGTACGCAGGGCGGGTGGTGGAGATCGGCCCGGTGCATGACGTGATCCATTGCCCGGCGCACCCCTACACCTTGGGTCTGATGGGCTCCATCCCCTCCATGGACGGCAGCAGCGAGCGTTTGACGCAGATCGATGGCTCCATGCCGAGACTGAACGCCATTCCGCCCGGCTGTGCCTTCAACCCGCGCTGTGGCCGGGCCACCGACCGCTGCCGCCAGCAGCGCCCTGAGCTCATGCCCGCGGGCCCCACCCGTGCTGCCTGCTGGGTGCATGCCGATGCCTGAGAGTCCCGTGATGAATGCGACGGCTGAATCCACCCACAACAGCTCGCCCGCTGCATTGGGTTCTGCAACCAAGCCTTTGGTTCAGGTGAAGGACCTAGCCAAGATGTTCGATGTGTCGGCGCCATGGCTGAACCGTGTGGTGGAGCGCAAGCCCAAACAGTTCGTACACGCAGTCGACGGTGTGAGCTTTGAAATTGCCGCGGGCCAAACGCTGGCGTTGGTGGGCGAATCGGGGTGTGGCAAGAGCACCGTGGCGCGCCTGCTGGTGGGGCTGTACGCGCCCACGCGCGGCGAGGTGCTGTTCGACGGGCAGAACGTCACTGCAGGCCGCGAAGTGGCCGCGCAGCGCACGCTGCGTCGGCGCATGCAGATGATCTTTCAGGACCCCTATGCCAGCTTGAATCCGCGCTGGAAGGTGCTGGACATCGTGGGTGAACCCCTGCGCGAGCACAAGCTGGTGGAGGGCAAGGAAGCGCTGCGCGAGCGTGTGGTCGCCCTGCTCAAGCAGGTGGGGCTGTCGGGCGACGACGTGGTGAAGTTCCCGCACCAGTTTTCGGGTGGGCAGCGCCAGCGCATTTCCATTGCGCGCGCCTTGGCCACGAACGCCGAATTCCTGGTGTGCGACGAGCCCACCTCGGCGCTGGATGTGAGTGTGCAGGCGCAGGTGCTCAACCTGATGAAGGACCTGCAGGCCCAGCACGGGCTGAGTTACCTCTTCATCTCGCACAACCTGGCGGTGGTGCGGCATGTGGCCCATTCGGTGGGCGTGATGTACCTGGGTCGCCTGGTTGAACTGGCGCCCAAGCCGGTGCTGTTCAGCACGCCGCGGCATCCCTACACTCGCATGCTGCTGGACGCGATCCCCGATATTGCCATGACCGGACGGTCACGCACGCCGGTGCAGGGCGAGGTGCCGAACCCTCTGAACCCGCCCACGGGCTGCGCATTCCATCCCCGTTGCCCCTTGGCCAATGCGCGGTGCTCGGCCGAGCGGCCGGTGATGCGCGTGGTGGATACCGCGGGTACGCAGGTGGCCTGCCACGCGGTGTAGGAAGGGCGCACCAGCGCTTGAGCGGTGCCGGCCTGACCGGTGCCAGCCCGATCAGGGCAGCAGGCGTTCCTTGGCGAATAGCTCCGCAGCGGTTTCCCGCTCACGGATCAGGTGGACCTGGCCACCGTCGATCATGACTTCGGCCGCGCGGCCGCGGGTGTTGTAGTTGCTGGCCATGGTCATGCCGTAGGCACCGGCGGACAGCACGGCCAGCGTGTCTCCGGCCTGGACTGCCAGAGCGCGGTCACGGCCCAGCCAGTCGCCGGACTCGCATACGGGGCCTACAACGTCCCATGTTTGTTTGGCGACGGCGCTTTCGTCGTAACGCACGCATTCCACGATGCCCATCCAGGCTTCGTACAAGGCCGGCCGCATGAGGTCGTTCATGGCCGCATCCACGATGCAGAAATGGCGACCGCCCTCGGGCACTTCCTCGGGCGCGGCAGGCTTGAGGTACAGCACGTCGGTGAGCAGAACGCCGGCATTGCCCACCAGTGACCGGCCAGGCTCCAGGAACACCTCTCGGTGGCCATGCCCGCGCGCGCGAATGCGTTCGAGCATGGCGCCCACCAGGGCCTGCGGCGTGGGTGGTTGCTCGTCGGTGTAGGTGATGCCCAGACCGCCGCCAAGATCGAGGTGGTGCAAGGGCGTGCCCTGAGCCTCGATGGCTTCGACCAAGTCGAGCACACGGTCCAGGGCGTCCAGGTAGGGGCCGATCTCGGTGATCTGCGAGCCGATGTGGCAGTCGATGCCCACCACCTCCAGCGAGGGCAGGCGGCGCGCCTGCGCATAGAGCTCCAGTGCTCGACCGTGCGCCACGCCGAACTTGTTGCCCTTGAGACCAGTGGAGATGTAGGGGTGGGTGCCGGCATCGACGTCGGGGTTGACGCGCAGGCTCACGCGCGCGTTGAGCCCCTCGCCGGCGGCCACCTGAGAGAGCACCTCGAGTTCAGCCTGGCTTTCCACGTTGAAGCAGCGCACGCCACAGCGCAGGGCCATGACCATCTCATCGCGGGTTTTGCCCACACCGGAGAACACGATCTTGGACGCCTGCCCGCCAGCAGCCAGCACGCGCTGGAGTTCCCCGCCCGAGACGATGTCAAAGCCCAGGCCCAACCGTGCAAAGAGTTGCAGGACGGCCAGGTTGCTGTTGGCCTTCATGGCGTAGCACAGGAGGTGCGGCTGACCTTCAAGAGCCTTCTGATACGCCTGTGCAGCTGCGCGCATGGCGCTGGCCGAATACACGTAAAGCGGCGTACCGAATTGCCGGCCCAGGGCCTGCAGATCCACGCCGTCCAATGTGAGACGGTTCTGTTGGTAGGCCAGGTGAGGGGCGCCGGGCAGTGCGTTCATGGGAGGCGAGGGGACGCACTGGTGGAGCCAGACGTCGAAGAGTTTGGTTTCGGGGTTGAACCGGGACTGGATGCGGCGGCCGCTGGTGGTGCTGGCGTGTTCGAAGCCTGACCGGAAGATTCCGCAGGGCCTTTGGACGAGTCCGGTGGGCGCAAAGGACCCTTCTGGCCGCAGGCGCTCAGCAAAGTCAGCAACAGACCGATGGACAGGGTGCTGCGCAGGCCAACCCCAATGCGGTTGGGGCGCTGGTCACTGGCTATGATGATCGGCTTCACTCGAAGATTCTATCGACCCGCATGAACGCCACCACCGACTCTGCTGCTCCGGCTTCCGGCCTCACCGACCTCGAATTCCACCATGTGACGTCCCGCATCCTGGCCAGCATCGAGTCGCAGTTGGACCAATGGCTGCAGGACGACGTGGTGGACATCGATGCGCGGCGCACCGGAGGCCTTCTGGAAATGAGCTTTCCCGGCGGCAGCACGATCGTGATCAACACCCAGCCACCCCTGCATGAGCTGTGGCTTGCGGCACGAGCCGGCGGCTACCACTTCCGGCATCACCAGGGCGTGTGGACCGAGCGTGATGGAAACGAGTTCTTTGCACTGCTCTCGCGGCGTGCAAGTGAACAGGCCGGGTTGGCGCTGCAGTTCGAGCCGCCGGCTAGCGCCTGAAGAGATCAAGGATGCTCTTCTTCTCTTCCTCGGCTGTACCTTCGGACTTGTCACCCAGCCCCACGCTGCGCACGCCCTTGCCGGCCGCGAATTCCTCATAGACCCATTCCGCACCCACTTGGACGACACCAGCGGGAACTGCGGGCTCGGCAGGAGGCGCCTTCTTCAGCGCCTGCTGCATGTACTCGATCCACACCGGCAAGGCCAGTCCGCCGCCGGTTTCGCGATCGCCCAGCTTGCGGGGTTGGTCGTAGCCGATCCACACCACCGCCACCACGCTGGGTTGCCAGCCGGCAAACCACGCATCCATGGAATCGTTGGTGGTGCCGGTCTTGCCGTGGAGGTCGCTGCGCTGCAGGGTGGCCTGCGCCTTGGCCGCGGTGCCTGAGCGGGTGACTTCCTGCAGCAGATTGCTCATCACGAACGCATTGCGCTCGTCGATCACGCGCCAGGACTCCTCAG
>JAIYCN010000240.1 GCA_027487995.1 Rubrivivax sp.
GCGCAGGCAGGCGTCGTGCGACAGCACTTCCAGCTTGATGCCGCTTGCGCCCGTGGCCGGGTAGGCGTCGTCTGGAATCACGTTCTTCTTGCGAATTTCCAGCGGATCCATGCCCACTGCACGCGCGGCCAGGTCCACCAAGCCTTCTGTGACGGCACACGCGATCGGGTGGCCCACACCGCGGTACTGGCAGGTGGGCGTCTTGTTCTGGAACACCACCTTCAACTGCGCGCGGTAGTTCTGGTGCTTGTAGGGGCCGCCCACCAGATTCACCACCTGGTTGCCCTCGATGGCGCTCGTGCGCGGGAACATCGAGAACGGCCCGATGCCGGTGAGGTCGTCCATCTCGAAGCCGACGATCTCGCCACTCTTCTTCACGCCAATGCGCGCGGTCACACGGTGATGACGCGCGTGGATGTCGCTCGTGAAGCTCTCCAGTCGGTCAGCCACAAACTTCACCGGGCGACGGCACATCATCGACAGGGCCACGGTGGCGAAGTCATCCGGATAGGCGTGCACCTTGATGCCGAATGAGCCGCCCACCTCCTTGCACACCACACGGATGTTCGACTCGGGAATGTCGAACTGGCGCGAATACAGGTCCTGCATCATGTGCGGGGCCTGGAAGGAATGCCACACGGTGAGCTTTTGCTCGGCGGAACTCCAGTCGGCAATCTGGCAGCGCGGCTCCAACGTCACACCGGTGTGACGGCCAAAGTGGAAGGTGGTGCCCACCACCGCATCGGCCTGCGCGAACGCACCGTCCACATCGCCCACATTGAGGCTGCGGGTGAAGCACAGGTTGTCGCCCAGTTCGGCGTGGATGAGCGGCGTGGACGGGTCCAGCGCAGTCTCCATGTCCACCACCGGCGGCAGTTCATCGAACTCCACGTCGATGAGCGGCAGCGCATCTTCAGCCTGCTCACGGGTTTCGGCCACCACTGCCACCACCGGTTCGCCCTGCCAGAACACACGGTCCATGGCCAAGGGGTACTGCGGTGCGCTCTTCATGCCGGCAAGGTGGGCCAGCGTGGCCACCCAGGGCTTGCAGTACTTGGCCACATCCGGCCCGGCGGCCACCAGCACCACGCCCGGCGCTGTGCGCGCGGCGTCCATGTCGATGCGCTTGATCTTCGCGTGCGCCAGCGGGCTGCGCCAGTACACCACGTGCACCATGCGCGGGAGTTCAATGTCGTCGATGTAGGTGCCCTGCCCCTGGACCAGCTTGCGCGCGCTTGGGCGCTCACTGCTGGCGCCGATGTAACGCGGGTCTTCGGTGACCGGCGGCAGGGGCTTGGTACCGTGGTCGGTGGTCGGGCGGTCCTCAACCTCGGTGCCGGCCAAGGTGGACATGTTCGGGGTGGTCACGGTGTTCATTCGGACTCCGATGTTCTGGGTCTGCAGGGCACAGCCAAATCAGGCGGCGGCGCGCTTCTTGGCGCGCTCCGCCAGGGTCTCGCACACGGCATCCACGATGGCGTGGTAACCGGTGCAGCGGCAGAAGTTGCCGCTCATCCACTCGCGCACCTCGGCGCGGGTGGCGTTGGGCTTGGTCTCCAACAGCTCCTTGGCCGCCATCACCATGCCCGGCGTGCAGAAACCGCATTGCAGCGCGTTGTTGCGCACGAAGGACTCCTGCAGGTCGCGCACGTCGCCGTCGTCGCTCAAGCCCTCGATGGTGCGCACCTGGCAGCCCTGCGTCTGCAGGGCCAAGGTCAAGCAGCCGCGCACGATCTTGCCGTCCACCTCCACGGTGCAGGCACCGCACACGCCGTGTTCACAGCCCAGGTGCGAGCCCTTGAGTCCCAAATCGTTTCGGACAAAGTCAACCAAGTGGGTACGCGGCTCCACATGGCAACTGCGCGCCTGGCCGTTGACGGTCACGTTGATCATCTGGGTGGTGGACATGAAAAGACTCCAGAGGTGCGGGTCAGGCCGGTGGCCTGAAGGTCCATTCAAAAATGAAGTGCAGTGGGCAGACTGAATCGACTCACACCGCCAGTGCGGCGCGGCTGGCATGTGCCGCCTGCAGCAACCGTCGCATCAGCACCGTGGCCAAATGCCGCTTGGTGTCGGCGCTGTGGGTCAGGTCAGGCAAGGGGTCCAGCTCGGCCTTCAGGGACGCCGCGGCAATCTCGATGGTGGCCGCGTCCAGCGTCTTGCCGGCCAACAGCGCCTCGGTGCGCGGCGCACGAAGAGGAATCACGCCCACACCCAGCAGGCCCAGGTTGACCTTGCGGGCCACGATGCCGTCGAACTCGGCCACCACGGCCAGGCCCGCCACGGCATAGTCGCCATGGCGGCGAGCCAATTCATCAAACGCGCACCAACTTGAACGCGTCACCACCGGCACCTCGGCCGCCACCACGATCTCCCCTGGCTTCAGGTCGGTGGTGTACAGGTCCTGGAAGAAGTCGGTGGCCTTGATGCGGCGCTCTCCTGCCTTGCCTTGAACCACCACGGTGCCGTCCAAGGCCACCAGGCAGCACGGCCATTCGGCTGCCGGGTCCCCGTAGGCGATGGAGCCGCCCCAGGTACCGGAATTGCGAATGGCGCGGTGGGCAATGTGCGGCGCGGCAGCGGCCAGCAGCGGCGCCAATTCGGCCACCAGGCCGGATGACTCGATGGCCGTGTGCGTGACCAGAGCACCAATGTTCAGCACGTCGCCACGACGCTCAATCTGGCCCATCCCCGGCAATCCGGTGATGTCGATCAGCATCCTGGGGTCGGACAGCCGCATGTTCAGCGTGGCCATCAGCGTCTGGCCGCCGGCCAGGATTCGGGCGTCGTCACCGTACTGCGCCAACAGCTCAAACACCTCTTGGATGCTGCGCGGTTTCACATAGTCGAAGGCAGGGGCTTTCAAGGGCACTCTCCTCGGGTTTGTCCGGGTGATGTTTGTTTACCAAGCGGTCAACAATCGTAAGTGTTATTGAATATCGGGTAAATAGCGTGGCGCTCCCGACAAACCCTGAATCTGCGAATCTCCCAGCCCGGCGGCGCATGGCCACGGCGGAGCGTTCACGCCAGATCCTCGAGGGCGCCATCCAGTTCTTTGCGGTGCACGGCTTCGACGGCCAACTGCGCGACCTGGCCAAGAGCATCGGCATCACCCACGCCCTGCTTTACCACTACTACCCCACCAAGCAGGCGCTGATCGACAGCGTCTACCAGGAGGTCTTCGTCGAGCGGTGGAATCCTCTTTGGGATGAACTGCTCGACGACACCTCACTCAGTGTGGAAGACAAGTTCACCCGCTTCTACGCCGACTACATCAACAACGCCCTGTCGCGCGACTTCGTCCGCATCCTGGTGTTCTCGGGGCTGACCGACCGCACCATCACCGACCGCTTCTTCGCCATGTTGCGCGAGCGTCTGTTCCCCAGGCTCATCCGCGAAACCCGCCGCTTTCGAGGCGCTCGCCCAGGCGGCAAGACCTCCATGCGCGAGATGGAATTGCTCATGGGCCTGCATGGCAGCTTCTTCTACGTGACCATGCAGCGCTGGGTTTACGGACAAACCATCTACAACCCGGACGCCCTGGAGCCTCCGCTCAACTACAGCGTTGAGCTAGTGCGCGACCGCGTCCGCAGCTACCTGCTGGCATCAGCCGCGCTTTTCACCCCCGGCGAGGCTTCGCCGGTTTCTTCCCGCCGGCCTCAAAAGGGCCGTTCTTCATCCCGCAAAACCAAGGAGACCACATGAAACTGATGAAGCTCGCGCTCACCGGAGCACTGGCCATGGGCACCAGCCTGGCCTCGATCACGGCCTACGCTCAACAAACCATCACCGTCAACATCGGCTCCAGCCACCCCACGGCCAACATCTGGGCCTACGCCATGAAGGAGGTGTTCCAGCCCGAGGTGGACAAGCTGCTCAAGGAAGGCGGCAACAAGTTCCAGATCCGCTGGCGCGAGAACTACGGCGGCACGCTGTACAAGTTCAA
>JAIYCN010000285.1 GCA_027487995.1 Rubrivivax sp.
CCGAAGTTCTGGTTCATCCAGATGATGATCTCTTCGCTCAGGCGCGAGACATGCATCATGACCAATGAGGCGAATGCGGTGAATTCGATGGCGAAGTCGCGGTCGCTCACCGCGTCCAGGCTGTTGCGGCAGATGGCCTCGAAGCCCAGTGTGCGGGCCACGCGTTCGCGGTCCAGGGGGTAGCTGGTGCCGGCCAGGGCGGCCGCGCCCAAGGGCAGCGTGTTCACGCGGCGGCGCACTTCGGTCAGGCGCTGTTCATCGCGCGCAAACATTTCCACGTAGGCCAACAAGTGGTGCGCGAAGCTCACTGGTTGAGCCACCTGCAGGTGCGTGTAGCCCGGCATGATGGTGTGGGCGTGCCCAGCGGCCACTTCCACCAGCGAGGCCTGCATCTGGCGCAGCACGGGCAGCAGTTGATCGATCTCACCGCGCAGCCATAGTCGCACGTCCGTGGCCACCTGGTCGTTGCGTGAACGACCAGTGTGCAACCGCTTGCCTGCATCGCCCACCAATTGCGTCAGGCGGGCCTCGATGTTCAGGTGCACGTCCTCCAGTTCCAGCTTCCACTCAAAGGAGCCGGACTCGATTTCCTGGCGAATCTGCGCCATGCCGCGCTGGATGTCGGCCAGGTCCTGTGCCTTGATGATGCCCTGCGCGCAAAGCATATCGGCATGCGCCAGGCTGCCATCCATATCGGCCTGCCACAGGCGCTTGTCGAAGAAGACGCTGGCGGTGTAGCGCTTGACCAGTTCGCTCATCGGCTCGCTGAACAGCGCCGACCAGGCTTGGTTCTTGTTTTCAAGGGGGTTGGTGGCCATGGGGTGATGTTCAGTTCTTCGGTTCAATGGGCGCCGGCCAGCGTGGCCAGTATGTGCAGCAGGGCCAGTCGGTAACCGGAGACCCCCAGGCCGACGATGGTGCCGCTGGCGATGTCGCTCAGGTAGGAATGATGGCGGAAGGGCTCGCGCGCGTGGACGTTGCTGATGTGCACTTCAATGAAGGGCAGTGCGGTGCCGGAGAGGGCGTCGCGCAGCGCAACGCTCGTGTGCGTGTAGGCGCCAGGGTTGATGATCACCCAGGCCACGCCTTCGGTCTTGGCCTGGTGAATGCGGTCCACCAAGGCGCCTTCGTGGTTGGACTGGAAGGTCAGCAGCTTGGCACCCGCGGCCTTGGCCTGCGCCTTGAGTTCGCGCTCGACGTCGGCCAGGGTGGTGCTGCCGTACACCGTGGGCTCACGGGTGCCCAGGAGGTTCAGGTTGGGGCCGTTGATCAGGAGGATCTTGGTCATGGCGTTCGGTGGCCCGCAAATTCTTGTCGGGCACTTCGGTAAATTTCGGGTTACCTACATTGTCGCCCGTTCAGTGCTGCTCGATTCCTAGCGGATCTCGAACTCTACGGTTTGGGTACCCAAGCGGTCTTGCGTGTCGCGGATCTCCAGGTGCAAGCGGTGCCATCCGCGAGGCAACACAGCTTGCGGGACCGCAATCCCTTGTGGCGATACGGTTGCCGCGCCACGCAAGCGTGAGGTGATGTCCAGTCGCAGGCTGCCGTACCGAACCTTGAAAGTCTCGGGTTGAATACGGGCGGGATCTACGGCGACGAATCGAACGTCAATGCGAACGGGACTGTCAAGTGGGTTGCCTATTTGGGGCTCGCGGATCTCGATCCTTGGGGCATCTGGCGCTGTTGGTGATTTGAGAGTTGGGCGCACCGGAGCCTGCCGGTCCGCCAACGCTTCTGATTCGGTCACCAGAATTACCTGAGCATGGCCGGGGGTGAGCATCAACAGGGCGATCAAGCTCAGGCAGCGCTGGATCGACATTGAAAAATTTGTCAACATCGGGGGTGCAGTGGAAACTCAGATGATTGTGCGCTTTCATGGCCCGTCAGGCCAATCCGCGATTTCGGCATCGCGCCAGGTTCGAGCATGGCGCTGGCTCAGCCATTGCCTCACCAGGATTTGGTCGCCGGTGGTAGTGGCGCTGGGCATGGCCTTGGCCTCAGCCGCACATGGCCAGGGAGTCCAGGCAAGCCCTGACAGTTCACGCCATGCCTTGGTGGTGGGTGTGTCAGCCTACCGAGACCCCACGATCAGCGCTTTGCAGGGCATCGAAGCCGACATGCGCATGGCCGCCGGTATTGCCGCTGAGATGGGGGTTCCCAAGGAAAACATACGAGTGTTGCGCGACAGCGACGCTACCAAGGCCAAGATCCTGGCCGAACTGGATGAATTGGCCCGCAGGGTAGGGCAGGGTGGAAGGGCCTTCATCTACTTTTCCGGGCACGGGACGCGTTGGCATGACCCTCAGCGCAAGGCCTGCGTTGAGGGCCTGATGCCCTATGACAGCGATCCCATAGACCGCGAGGAGATTGCGGCACGAACGCGGCGTATCGGCGAAGTCGCCGACAAGACCCTCTTGCTGTTTGATTCCTGCTTTTCCGGTGGGGTCGACTCAGTGATGGCTGGAACCGCACGATCGTTGACGTCGGGGCGATTGGTCGCCAAGGCTCTGGTGGCCAAGGATGCTGAGAGTGAGGCCTGCATGCGGGCGTCCAATGCCCGCAGCCTCGGGGGTGCGGGCGTGTCCGCGCTCGGGCTGATCAGCGAGGATGTGGTGCACATCTCATCGGCACGCCGCGACGAGGCCAGTTACGACGAACCCGGCCGTGGGGGCTTGGCGACACAGGGCATCCTGCGATGCATGATCGACCCGCGTGCGGACCTGGACCGGTCTGGCTCGGTGAATCTGGGTGAGATCCAGGCTTGCGCTCAGCGATTCATCGAAGACAAGCTCAAGCCGTTCCCGGAACTCAAGCCTCACCATGTCACGATCAGCGGTTCGCGCAATCTGGTTCCCGTGGCGGTCAATCGACTGCGTCTGTCCTTCGAGGAGCGCGTACGTGCGGCTGAAACGGCGCTCCTGCAGATAGATCGTCTGGCGTTGCCGCCGGATGTGGACTTGCCGGTGTTGGGGTCACTGCCGGCCGTTCTCACACCCCCCACACAGCCGCCTCCACCTCCACCCTTGGGCGGAACACCCGACCTCAGGCCCCCAGTGGCACCACCAGCGCCGCCCACGACAACGCCGCCGGTCTCCCCATCAAGCGCCTCCTGGGCCACATTGCAGGATCTGCTGGCGCAGGCCAGCCGTGCGCGGCAATTGGAAGTGCTCACCGATCGGTCGGTGCTGCGCATCGATCGCGACCCACTCACCTGGCGCCTTCGCAGTAGCCACGATGGTCATGTCTACGTGATCATGTTGGGTAGTGATCAGAAAAGCTTCTATTTGCTCTATCCGAACGCGCTGGATCAAGACAACCGGATCAAGGCACGGCAGTGGTTGGCTTTGCCTCGACCGCATTGGTCCATCGTGGCCAAGGGTCCGCCGGGCGAAAACCAGCTGCTGCTTGTCGTGACGGACACCCCCCGGGATCTGTCAGCGCTGAGTGCGGCTCCTGCAACGGCCGCCGAGCCCTTTGTCTTCATGCTAAACGATGATTCAGGAAGAGGACATCTGTTGTCGGCTTTCCTGGGGGCAGGTGTCAAGCAAGGTTCGGAGCGCTATGCGGCGCGTCTGATCAGGATCAGAGAGGTGCCCTGATGACGTTCAGTTCAGGTTTTGGTTCAGAGAAACTGCGGCGGATGGCTGCCTTGTCGTTGGTCATGGCCTCTGCAGTGTCCTGGGCGCAAAGCGATGGGCCTGCTGCAAAGCCTGCGGCACCCATCGAGCGGATGACGGCTCAGGAAATGGTTGAGCGTCTGTCCGTTCACAACACGCGCAGCCTGCGCAATCTGGCGCCGCGCCTTGACCTGTCGGTGCAGTTTGACTTCGATTCGGCCAAGCTGCGACCTGCCAGCCATGAGTTACTGAACAACCTGGTCCGCGCGCTTCAATCCGATGCACTGAAGGAGTTGCGCGTCAGGGTGGAGGGCCATACCGATGGAGTCGGTGCATTGGCCTACAACGAAGCACTGTCTCAGCGTCGCGCGGAGAGTGTGGTGGGCTATCTGATCGAAGCCGGCGTGGACCGTCAGCGTTTGGAGGCCCAGGGTTTGGGCTCATCGCAACCGCTGTATCCGGAAGACCACAGGGCACCCGGCAATCGGCGGGTAAGGGTCACCCCGGTGCGGCCTTGAGTCCGCGCAAGGGCCTCAACCCAGCAACGATCTCAGACCCGAATAAGCCCCAAGTGCGCCCGTGACCACTGGGGTGGCCGACGTCACCAACTGGTTGATGCGGTCGGCCAAATGTTCGACGTTCCACCTCCCGGATTCATCGCGCTTGAGAAGCAGCACCAGCAGAGGCGGACTCTTGCGTATGCGGGAGGCCATGTCGATCGCGCGCGCCAGAAAGCCACCGGCCGAATAACCCAGGGCAATGGCCAGCGTGTACTCCAGAAGTTCGCGCCACTCTGCAGGCGACTGGGGCCAGAAGGGGACCATGTCCAGGTGCGCCGTGATTGCGAGCATGCCCAGCACGGAAGTCACCGCGACGACGGCAGCCGACGCCAGCAAGGAGCCCGTTGAAAAGTCGTGCCTCCTGAACAGCAGGAAGCAGAACATGGCCGGCGCCGCCAGTGTGGATAGCCGCAGCACCAGGGGAGGGAGGTCGTAGACAAAAAGCAGCAGTACGTGCAAAAGGAGGTTGGCTCCCACCGCACAAAGGACCGCAACGAGCGCCTTCGGAGCGCTGATGGGCGGCAGTGGTGTGGTGATGGGCTGCCTTGGGTCGGGCTGCTCCGCCTCGTGCTCGTGCGGCAGCTGTGCTTTCAGGCGCTGCACCTCGGCTTCCAGGGCAGCCACCTTCTCAGTCAGTGGCGCGACCAAACCAAGCGGTGAACGGCAGTGAGGGCACAGCACGGCCTGAGGGTGCACCTCAAGGCGACAGTATGGGCAATCAATGACGGGCAAGTTGAATCACCGCGCACGGATTGAAAACAAGGTGCTTCCCTGACGACCGTCCGCGTCCTTGATCGTCACCCGGAAGTGATGTTCGCCTGTGGGCAAGGTGGCCTGCGGAATGTCCAGGGAGTCACCGGCGAACCGTGCCTTCACACGATCCGTGATGTCAACGACCGGCTCCTTGAGATATTCGACTCGAACCGACTGCGGGTCGATCTGAACGCCGCCGCGCCGTTCAACCTGGACCTTCATCGGAAAATTGCCGGCGCTGACCTCGGCGCTGCTGATCAGTTTCAAGCCAGGACCTCGTGTGATGGCCCGCGTGGTGGGCACTCTCGCATCGGGCCGCCGCGCCTCTTCCTCGGTGACGAGCCTCAGCGGCCCATCTGCAGCAGCGCTGCTGCCGACGAGCAGGGCTGCCATCAAGGCCAGCAAGGCGTGTGGAAGCGTCACCGTCATGGAACTGACCCTCACTGCTTGAAGAAGAATTCGCCGATGGCTTGGTCGTAAAGCGCCGGCGTCTGTTCATGACCGATGGTGCGCGCCAGACGGACCACCTCGGCACGAACGTTGCGCAGTACGCGATCGACCGGCTGCCCAGGTTTCCCCATCTCCTGCAGGAAGATTCGGGTGAACAGCCCGTTTGGGTTGCGGTCGGCTTGACCAAGCTTGTCCAGGGCTTGTTGGCCCGAACCAGCCGAGAACATGATCATCTGGCCTGTGGCGGCGGTGGTGGGGGCCAGACCTCGGCCACCCACGGCCCTGCCCGAGCCCTTGAATGGATTGTCGCGGCAGGCGTCGATGATGGCCAACGCAAACTTCACCTTGCGGTCCTGCAGGTCGTCCAGCACTCTCTGGAGTTGAATCGCTTCGTCCTTGACCTGTTCCTCGTTGTCGCCCTTGACGTCAACGGGCAGCAGAAAGTTCGCTGAAGACAACTGCACCCCATGTCCGGCAAAGAAGAACAGCACCTCATCGCCGCCCTCGACCTGCATTCGGAAGTCCCGGAGTGCCTGCTTGAAACCCTTTTCGTTGAGGTCCAGATGGAGCGCTACCTTGTAGCCGAAGTCCTGCAGTTGCTTGGCAATGGCCCGCGCATCTGCATTCGCATTCTGGAGTGCGGGGACGTGGGCGTACTTGTCGTTTCCGATCACCAGTGCCCGCCGATTGGCGTAAACCACGGGCGCCGGCTTGGGCGGAGAAGGTTGCGGTGTGGGGACTGCCTGGGGTGTCGGTTGTTGCGATTGCAACGCGGCCATTTGCTGTTGCAGGCGCTTGAGCTGCTCGGCGAGCTCGGCGGGATTGGGTGTCTGAGCGGGCGGGGTTTGCGGGGTGATGGGTGCAGCAGTTGAGGCTGATGCCGCCGCAGCACCAGCGTTGCCTCCCGCAGGGTTTCCGCCAGGACGAGACCTTTCCGGTGTTGGTGCCGGGGGAGGGGTGCTGGATTCAGCGACGACGATCTTCTCGGATCGCTCACGTCGGCTGCGCTCCTCTTCTGCACGGATGCGCTGCTCGGCAGTTGGTCCAGGCGCCGCCGATGCCACTGCGCCCTGAGGGGACGAGCTGGGTTCTGCAAATGGCAAGCCGCGTTCCGCGCGTGCGATCCACGCCTCTCCCACCTTCCTATTGTCGGGATGCAAATTCTTCGCGCTCAGTGCCTCCTTGAGCAACCGCCGTGCCCGCTCCCGGTCGACCGGCCCACCGAGCCCTCCGTCCAGGAGGTAGGCCAGGTGCAGCTTCGAATCACTGACGCCCAGCGGAATGGCCTGTTCGTACAGAACGCGCGCCTTGACCAGGTCAGCCGGAATACCCTGTCCCGTCTGATGCATCCGAGCCAGGCCGTGCAGTGCCGTGTCGTTCGCCTCGATGGCGAGCGACGAACCGAACCATTGGAACGCTTTCTCCGCGTTCTTCGGAAAGTCCGGCCCCCCGAGCCGGTACATGTTGCCCAACTGGGCCATGGCTTTCGCCGACCCCAGCCCTGCAGAGGTCTCCAGCATCTTTTCAGCGGCTCTCCAGTCCTTTGTGACGCCCGTTCCGGCCAGCATCATCTGCCCCAGTTCAAGACTGGCGTCACGATGCGGTTCGCGTGAGGACGGGATGGCCAGGGGCGAGTTGAACACCGCTTGGAAGAACTTGGCGGCCTCGGCAGGATCAGCCTTTACGCCTTCTCCGTATCGCAGCATCAATCCCACCAACCACGCGCCCAGAGGGTTTCCCTTCTCGGCCGCGCTTTTGGCCAAGGTCATGGCCTGCGTTGGATTCTTTTCAAAGCCACCAATGCCCTGACGCCAACAAGTCGCCAGTCGTGCTTGACTCCAGGATTCGTTCTTGGCGGCACCGCGCTGAAACCAACGACAGGCCTCCGTCGAGTCGGCGGGTACGCCATGGCCCTCAAGATGAAGAAAGCCGATCCAGCCCAGGGCAACCGACGACCCGGCCTTCGCGCCGTCTTGGTACAAGCTCATGGCCTTTGCGGTGTCAACGGGAACACCCTCGCCGCGCCTGTACATGTGTCCAAGGTTGACCATTGCCGCTGGGCGGCCACTCGCCGCACTGCTCGTCAGAAGCGCGAGCGCCTTGCTGAAATCCTGCGCAACGCCGCCGATGCCGTAGCGGTACAGAAATCCCCAGATGTAGTCGCAGCCCTTCTCACGGCGATGAGTTTCCGATTCACACGCCTGCCGCGCCGCCTCGAAGTCACGGCGTTGAAGAGCCTTGTCAGCCTGTTCAAACTGAGCCCAGACCGGCGTGACCCAACAGAGAAGAGAAACCAACAGGGCCAGCAGCCGCCCCAGACCGGGGATTGCCCCGATCCGAGTTGGTCGGCTGCGCGACGCAAGGGGATGCCCTTTGTTGACCAAGAACCCGGGGGCGCCGAGGGCCCCTGGAACTGGAAATTTCATGTTGCGCATAGCCGATTCGTACTTGCACAAGTGTGGAGCACACAACTGATGGTAGCAAGGCCGCGGGTGGTTCCACGGATTCCAGGGCGCTGCTCTCACCCATTCCCTTGCCCCTTGGGGAGGTGGACAGCACCGCCGCCGACCTACGAAATCCATTGGATTGTCGGCATGCGGCGCAGAACAAGCCGGCTGGGCGAGGTCTATTCCGCGGATCCACACCCTTCAGTTCCGGCCAAGATTGCCGTACGACCCCAGGAGCCTGCCATGATCCGATCCCTCTGGATCTCCAAGACCGGGATGGAAGCCCAGCAAACCCAGCTGGACACCATCTCCAACAACCTCGCCAATGTCGGCACGAACGGCTACAAGCGTTCGCATGCCGTCTTCGAGGACTTGATCTACCAAAACCTCCGGCAGACGGGCGCGGCCACTTCGGGCCAGACACAGCTTCCCACAGGTCTGCAGGTGGGTCTGGGTGTGCGTGCGGTGGCCACCTCGCGCAACTTCAGCCAGGGCAACCTGCAGCAGACCTCCAATAACCTGGATGTGGCCATCAAGGGGCAGGGCTTCTTCCAGATCCAGATGCCCGACGGCACCACGGCCTATACGCGTGACGGCACTTTCCAGCGTGACGCCAACGGTCAGATGGTCACCAACACTGGCTTTGTCGTGCAGCCCGGCATCACCATCCCGGCCAACGCGCAGAGCATCACCATCTCCGCTGACGGCATCGTCACGGTGGGCCTGCCCGGTCAGACGGCGCCGCAGCAGGTGGGTCAGTTGCAAACCGCCACCTTCGCCAATCCGGCGGGCCTGGAGCCCATGGGCCAGAACCTCTTCCGTGAAACCGCGTCGTCGGGCACGCCCAACGCCGCAGCACCCGGCACCGGCGGCAACGGCACGCTGTTGCAGGGCCATGTGGAGACCAGCAACGTGAATGTGGTGGAGGAACTGGTGTCGATGATCCAGACCCAGCGCGCCTATGAGCTCAATTCCAAGGCCATCCAGACATCGGATCAGATGCTGCAGCGCCTGACGCAGATGTGAGGGTCGGGTCGTGAACGCCTTTCGCATCAGCGTCCTCGTCGCCTCGTTGGCCGTGCTTGGTCCCGTGCTTTCGGGTTGCGGCACTGTGTCGAACTACCGCGAACCCAAGGTGGACTTCAGCACACCCCCCCCGATGACCGCCGTGCTGCCCCAGGTGCCCGTGGCGCCGGGCGCCATCTACAGCCCCTTGGCCTATCGCCCCATGTTCGAGGACCACCGGGCGCGGTTGCCCGGGGACTCGATCATCATCGCCATCGTCGAGCGCATCAGCGCCAGCCAGAAGTCCACCAGTTCGGTCGAGCGCAGTGGCGCGGTGAAGGCCGGGGTCACGGCCTTGCCGGGACTGCTGCCTTCCGCGGGCTCGCTGGCCCGTGCCAATGCGGCCGGCACCAGTTCGAATACGCACGATGGCAAAGGCTCCACCGAGGCCAGCAACGAATTCCAGGGCACGATCACGGCCATCGTCACCGGGGTGCTGCCCAACGGGCATTTGCTCATCCAGGGTGAGAAGCAGATCGGCCTGAACGCGAACGTGGACGTGCTGCGCTTCAGCGGACAGGTGGATCCCCGAACCATCCAGCCCGGCAACTCCGTCCCGAGCACGGCCGTGGCCAACGTACGGCTGCAGCAGCACAGCAAGGGGCAGGCTGGGGACGCCCAGGTCATGGGCCTCCTGGGGCGATTCTTCCTCAACGTGCTCCCCATCTGAGTGGCCGCAAGCCCCTGGACCACTTCCTGCATCGAACGGATCGACCCTTCATGAACCGCCTGAATGACCGATGGACCGACCGCACGAGGGCCAAGCCCGAACGGGCGTCGTGGTGGCCGGGCGTGCTGCCCTGGTTGTGGGCCTGGGCCCTGATGGGCTTGTTCCTGGCCGCTTCCTCAGCGCACGCCACGCGCATCAAGGAAGTGGCGGCGGTGCAGGGGGTGAGGCCCAACCAGTTGGTGGGCTATGGCCTGGTGGTGGGCCTTGACGGCACTGGCGACCAGACGACGCAGACGCCCTTCACTTCGCAGAGCGTCAATTCAATGCTGGCCCAAATGGGCATCACCGTGCCGCCAGGGGCACAGATGCAGTTGCGCAATGTGGCGGCCGTGATGGTCACCGCCGTGTTGCCACCGTTCTCCCAACCCGGCCAGCAGATGGATGTGGTGGTGTCTTCGATGGGCAATGCCAAGAGCCTGCGCGGGGGTACGCTGGTAGCCACGCCCTTGAAGGGCTTTGATGGCCAGGTCTACGCTATGGCCCAGGGCAACCTCATCGTGGGTGGTGCGGGTGCTTCCGCCGGCGGGTCCAAGGTGCAGATCAACCACCTGAGCGCCGGTCGCATCCCTCTGGGGGCCAGCATCGAACGCGCGGTGTCGACGCCTGCGCTGGATGGCGCCTTCGTTCAGCTGGACATCACCGCCAGCGGCTTCGGAACCTCACGTACGGTGGCCAGGGCCATCAATGCGGCCAAGGGTGAAGGCACCGCCCAGGCGGTTGATGGCCGTGTGGTGCGCGTGCGCCTGCCCCAAGATGCCGACAGCCGCGTGGACTTCCTGGCCGACATCGAGAACCTGCCCATCATCGCGGACCGCCCGGCTGCCCGTGTGGTCCTCAATGCGCGCACTGGCTCCATCGTGATGAACGAATCCGTCACCCTGGGTGCCTGCGCGGTGGCCCATGGGAACCTGGCGGTCACGATCTCCAGCACGCCCATCATCAGTCAGCCCAACGCCTTTGGCCAGGGCCAGACTGTGCAGGCCGAAAAGACCGACATCTCCATCACGCAGACAGGCGGGGCGATCGTGCAACTGCCCGCCGGCGCGCAGCTCACCGACGTGGTGCGGGCGCTCAATGCGCTGGGCGCCACCCCCATGGACCTCTTGGCCATCCTGCAGGCCATCAAGTCGGCCGGTGCGCTCAACGCCGAGCTGGAGGTGATCTGAGGTGGCGTTCCAGCCCGTGAACACTGGCCTGGCCTCCGATATGCGCTCCCTGGATGGCTTGCGCGGCGCGGCCTCACGCGACCCCAAGGCGGCCG
The DNA here is from genome assembly GCA_027487995.1 of Rubrivivax sp. Lineage (GTDB taxonomy): Bacteria > Pseudomonadota > Gammaproteobacteria > Burkholderiales > Burkholderiaceae_C > RFTU01. The sequence continues at coordinate 10,887 of JAIYCN010000285.1, forward strand.
TGCGCGAGGTGGCCAAGCAGTTCGAGTCGCTGTTCATGCACGAATTGCTCAAGAGCATGCGCGCTGCCACGCCCACCACCGGCCTCATGGACAACGAGGCCACCAAGCTGGGTACCGAGATGCTGGACCAGCAGTTCGCCACCAAGCTCACCGGCTTGAAGGGCGGCTTGAGTGAGGCCATTGCGCGGCAACTGGAGCGCCAGATGGGATTGGGCCCGGCGACTGCGCCCACACCCGCTGCGACGACCAGTGTGAAGACGAGCGCAGCGGCATCGACTCCGGCCCCCGCGGTGGCGTCTTCTGCTCGCCCGTCCGCCCCCCGGGCATTCGTCCAACAACTGCAGGGCGTGGCCCAGGAAGCCGAACAACGCACCGGCATTCCGGCTGCCTTCATGATTGCCCAGGCCGCACACGAGACCGGCTGGGGCCGGCGCGACATCCGCCACGCAGACGGCACGTCCTCAAACAACCTGTTCGGCATCAAGGCGGGCCCCGATTGGAAGGGCCCGGTGGCCGAGGTCACCACGACCGAGTTCATCAACGGCGTGGCCCGCAAGGTCACCGCACGGTTCCGCGCCTACGCCAATGCCGCTGAATCGTTTGCCGACTATGCGCGCCTGATGATGCGCAGCCCGCGCTACCAGTCGGTGCTGGCCAACGCGAGCACGCCGGAAGGCTTTGCGCAGGGTTTGCAGCAAGCAGGCTACGCCACCGACCCGCAGTACGCCACCAAACTCAGCCGCGTGATCGACACCACGCTGCGCCTGCAGCGCTCGAACGCCTGAACCGGAGCAGCCCATGAGCGTGTCAGCCCTGGTGTCGGTCGGTGTGCAGGCTATGAAGGCCAGCTACTCGGCTCTTCAGACCACCAGCCACAACATTGCCAACGCGTCGGTGGATGGCTACTCGCGCCAGAGCGTGGCCCTGGAGACGGCGCGGAGCAAGTACAGCGGAGCCGGCTTCTTTGGACTGGGTGTGAACGTGGCCACGACCACGCGGGCCCATGACGCCTTTCTCACACGTGAGACGGCCACGGCAGCCTCGCAGTCGGCCATGGACGCCAGCCGCGCCGAGCAGCTGACCCGCTTGGAAAGCGTGTTTCCGATTGGAGAGGCTGGTCTGGGCTACAAGTCCACGCAGTTCCTCAATGCCATGATCGATGTGGCGGCACGACCACAGGACCTGAGCGGGCGTGAGGTGGTGCTGGCGCGCGGGCGCGAATTGGCCGCCAGCTTTGCCTCTGCGGCATCCCAACTGGACGCCTTGCAGCGCGGCGTGACCCAGGATTTGGAAAACTCGGTGGCGGCGGTCAACGAACTGTCCGTGCGCCTGGCCCAAGCCAACGGTGAGATTGCCGCGGCCCTGGGCGCCGGTCATGCTCCCAACGACCTGCTCGATGAGCGCGATCGGCTGGTGCGCCAGCTCAGCAACTACCTGCAGGTGACCACCGTACAGGCGCCGGACGGCACCCTGGGCGTGTTCGTCGCCGGCGGTCAGCGGATCGTTCTGGGCGAGGAGGCCAGCAAGCTCGCGGTGGTGGCCGACCCCAGCGACACTTCCCGTTCGGCCTTGGCGATCGTGGAAGGGCAGAGCCAACGGGTGTTGCCGCCCTCGTTGCTGGCCGGTGGCAGCATCGCGGGCCTGTTGAACTTCCAGACGCAGGACCTGGCACGGGCCAACAACCTCATCGGCCACATGGCCCGCTCCATTGCTGACCGCGTGAACGAACAGCAGTCATACGGCCTTGATCTGCTGGGTCGCCCGGGCAAGGACATCTTCAGCGTGGGGGCAGCCCGTGTGTTGCCCGTCCCGGGCAACAACCCGGCCACCGCAGCACCGCAGCTCACGGTGGTGGACGCGCAGGCCCTGCAGCCCGCCGACTACGAACTGCAGGTGGATCCTTCAGCGCCCGGGCAGTACCTCGTCACGCGGCTCACCGATGGTCAACGCTGGAACGGGGTGACCAGTGGCCAGGTGATCGATGGCATGCGCATCGATCTGCCTTCGCCCGCACCGTCCAACGGTGACCGGTTCATTCTGCAGCCGGTGGCCC
>JAIYCN010000174.1 GCA_027487995.1 Rubrivivax sp.
ACTGCCGGCAAACGCATCCAGCACCGCCCAGCCACTGAGGTCCTGCCCAAGCCAGTTGAACAGGGTCTCGCGGACTCGGTCGGGCGTGGGGCGCAGGCCCGGCCGTTCGGCCACGGGCAGTTTGCTGCGTTTCCACTGGCCGCCAATCAGGCGGACCTCACCCACGCCCGAAGGCGGCCGCCCCCGAACCATCAGGGCTGCACCGTCTACAGCCGCACCGGCACGCCGCGCGCGGCCATCAGGGCCTTGGCCTCGCCCACCGTGTGCTGCCCATAGTGGAAGATGCTGGCGGCCAACACCGCGTCCGCCCCGCCTTGCTGCACGCCATCCACCAGATGCTGCAGTTCGCCCACGCCGCCCGAGGCGATCACGGGCACCGGCACGGCATCACTCACCGCACGGGTGAGTTCCAGGTCAAAGCCGATCTTCGTGCCATCACGGTCCATGCTGGTGAGCAGGATCTCACCGGCACCAAACTCGGCCATCTGCCGTGCCCAGGCCACCGCATCCAGGCCCACATTCTTGCGGCCCCCGTGGGTGTAGACGTCCCAACCGGGTCCACGTGCAGCCTCATCATCACCGTGGCGCCTCTTGGCATCAATGGCCACCACGATGCACTGCGCACCGTACTTGTCCGAAGCCTCACGAATCACTTCAGGCCGCGCCACCGCCGCCGAATTGAAACTCACCTTGTCGGCACCTGCGTTGAGCAGCCGCCGCACATCCTCCACCGCGCGCACACCGCCACCCACCGTCAGCGGAATGAACACCTGCGAAGCCACCGCCTCGATGATGTGCAGGATCAGGTCGCGCCCATCGCTGGTGGCCGTGATGTCGAGGAAGGTGAGTTCGTCCGCACCCTGCTCGTTGTAGCGCGCGGCAATCTCCACCGGGTCTCCTGCATCGCGCAGCTCCAGGAAGTTCACGCCCTTGACGACGCGTCCACCCGTCACATCCAGGCAGGGAATGATGCGCTTGGCCAGCACTATGCGCCCAACTCGTCGGCGCGGGCTTGCGCGGCCTTGAAGTCCAGAGCGCCGGTGTAGATGGAGCGGCCGCAGATCACGCCTTCCACGCCTTCGGGCTCCACCGCACACAGCGCCTCGATGTCGGCGATGTTGGACAGTCCACCCGAAGCGATCACGGGGATGGACAGCGCCTGCGCCAGCTTCACCGTGGCCTCGATGTTGATGCCCGTGAGCATGCCGTCGCGGCCAATGTCGGTGTAGATGATGCCTTCGACGCCGTAATCCTCGAACTTGCGCGCCAGGTCGACCACCTCGTGGCCCGTGAGCTTGCTCCAGCCGTCGGTGGCCACCTTGCCGTCCTTGGCGTCCAGCCCCACGATGATGTGGCCACCGAAGGCGCTGCAGGCATCCTTCAGAAAGCCGGGGCTCTTCACGGCCGCCGTGCCGATGATGACGTAGCTGATGCCGTCGTCCAGGTAGCGCTCGATGGTGTCGAGGTCGCGAATACCGCCACCCAACTGCACCGGGATGTCGTCGCCCACTGCACGCAGGATGGACTTCACCGCGCCTTCGTTGACCGGCTTGCCGGCGAAGGCGCCGTTCAAGTCCACCAGGTGCAGGCGGCGGGCACCCGCCTCCACCCAGCGCAGGGCCATGGCCGCGGGGTCTTCACCAAAGGTGGTGCTGTCGTTCATGTCGCCTTGCTTGAGGCGCACACAGTGACCGTCCTTGAGGTCGATGGCAGGGATCAGCAGCATGGCTGGTCAGACTCAGGGGTTCCAGTGGAGGAAGTTCCGGTAGAGGAGCAGACCGTGGTCGGAGCTCTTCTCGGGGTGGAACTGGGTGGCGAAAATGTTATCCCGGGCCACGGCGCAGGACAAGCGCACCCCGTAGTCGGTGTGGGCAGACGTGTGCTCGGCTTGCGTGGGATCAGCATAGTAGCTGTGGACAAAGTAGAACCACGCGCCGTCCGGCACGCCGGCCCACATGACGTGGCGGGGCCAGGTGGCGCCGGGGCCTTCGCCACCGGTGGGCCAGGCCTGGTTCCAGCCCATCTGCGGCACCTTGTAGCGGCTGCCATCGCCCTGGCGCAGCCCTTCCAGCCGGAAGCGCCGCACTCGGCCGGGAATCAGACCCAGCCCGGGCGAGTCCTGCTCCTCGCTGTGGTCCAGCAGCATCTGCATGCCCACGCACACGCCCATCAAGGGCTTGGTGGCCGCGGCTTCCAGCACGGCTTCGCGCAGGCCGGTGCGCTGCAGTTCATGCATGCAGTCGCGCATGGCGCCCTGCCCCGGCAGCACCACGCGCTCGGCCGCGCGAACCTGTTCGGGCTGCGACGTCACCACCACCGACATACCCGTGCCGGCGGCCACGTGCTGGACGGCCTGCGACACCGAGCGCAGGTTGCCCATGCCGTAATCGACGATGGCCACGGTGCGTGACATAGGTATGGACGAACCGTTGTTAGGCCAGAAGGATTACAGGCTGCCCTTGGTGGAGGGCACCACCCCGGCCATTCGGGGGTCGAGCTCCAACGCCATGCGCAGCGCGCGGGCAAAGGCCTTGAAGATGGTCTCGCACTGGTGGTGCGCGTTTTCGCCGTGCAGATTGTCGATGTTCAGGGTCACGCCGGCGTGGTTCACAAAGCCCTGGAAGAACTCGTACACCAGTTGCGTGTCCAGCGCGCCGATCATCCCGGACTTGAAGTCCACCCGCATGTGCAGACCCGGACGACCAGAAAAGTCCACCACCACGCGGCTGAGCGCTTCATCCAGCGGCACATAGGCGTGGCCGTAGCGGCGAATGCCGGTCTTGTCGCCCACGGCCTTGGCGAAGGCCTGGCCCAAGGTGATGCCCACATCCTCCACGGTGTGGTGGCCGTCGATGTGCAGGTCGCCCTTGGCCTCAATCGTCAGATCAACCAACCCATGCCGCGCAATCTGGTCCAGCATGTGGTCGAAGAAGCCGATGCCCGTGTTCAGTTGCGCAAGTCCACGGCCATCGAGGTCGATGCGCACGCGGATGTCGGTTTCGCTGGTGCGACGCTGCACCTCGGCGATTCGGGCGGTCATGGTCGGCTTTCTTGAAGCGCGGCGTCGAAAGCCGCAAGCAGGAGTGTATTTTCTTCGGGCGTGCCCACGGTGATGCGCAGGCATTGGGCCAGCAAAGGATGCAGGCCCGACACATTCTTGATCAGCACCCGGCGGGCCTTGATGCAGGCGAACACGGTGGCCGGGTTGCAGCCCTGGGGCAGGCGGACCAGCACCATGTTGGCTTGACTGTCGAACACACGGATACCGTCGTGCCGGGCCAGGGCCTGTGACACCCGCGCACGCTCGTTGCGGATGATGCCGGCCTGGCGCGCGTATTCATCGGCATGCTCGAGCGCAAACAGCGCGGCTTCCGCGTTGAGCACGCTGACGTTGAAGGGCGGCCGCAGCTTGTCGAGTTCGCGCACCAGGGCTGCGCGCCCCATCAGGTAGCCGATGCGCACGCCGGCCAGCCCGAACTTGCTCATGGTGCGCATGATCAGCACATGTTCATGGCGCTTAAGCCAGGGCATGGAGTCCCGCTCGGCAAAGGGCTGGTAGGCCTCGTCCATCACCACCAAGCCGGGTGCGGCCTCGATGATGCGTTCAATCGCCGTGGCATCCCACAGGTTGGCGGTCGGGTTGTTGGGATAGGCCAGCCAAATGAGGGCGGGCCGGTGCTGCTCGATCGCGGCCAGCATGGCCGGAAGGTCGAGCTCGAAATCAGCGGTGGTGGGTACGCCAACGAACTGCACGCCCTGCAGCTTGGCGCTCATTTCGTACATCACGAAACCAGGCAGGGGCGCCATGATGACGTTGCCGGGCACATCCAGCGCCAGGGTCAGCAGGCTGATCAGTTCATCCGAGCCATTGCCCAGCATCAGTTCGCAACCCTCGGGCATGCGGGCATGCTGGGCCAGCGCACGCTTGAGGTCGTCGGTGCGCTCGGCAGGGTAGCGGTTCAGCGCCACCTGCGCCAGTCGCTCACCCAGGGCCTGTCGCAGTGGCTGCGGCAAACCGAAAGGGTTCTCCATGGTGTCCAGCTTGACCATGCCCGCACTGGGCTGCACCGCGTAAGCGTGCAGGCCCTGCACATCGGGGCGCAGGAGCCGGGTCATCCGGTCGCCAAGCGAAGCACTCATCGCTTCAATCTCATTTCCGCCGCCTGCGCGTGCGCCTGCAGGCCTTCGCCGTAGGCGAGTTCAGCCGCCACGCGGCCCAGCGTCTGCGCACCGGCCTCGCTCACCTCGATCAGGCTGCTGCGCTTCTGGAAGTCGTAGACGCCCAGGGGCGAACTGAAGCGCGCGGTGCCGCTGGTGGGCAGCACGTGATTGGGGCCGGCGCAGTAGTCGCCCAGGCTCTCGCTGGTGTAGGCCCCCAGGAAGATGGCGCCTGCGTGCTTGAGCAGGGGCTCCCAGCGGTGTGGGTCGCGGCTCGACACCTCCAGGTGTTCAGGCGCCAGGCGGTTGCTGATGACACAGGCCTCGTCCATCGAGCGGGTGTGGATGAGGGCGCCACGGCCCTTGAGTGAGGCCCGGATGATGGCCGCACGCGGCATGCCGTCGATCAGGCGGTCGATTTCGCGATGCACCGCTTCGATGTAGGCCGCATCCGGGCACAGCAGGATGCTTTGGGCCAACTCGTCGTGTTCGGCTTGGCTGAACAGGTCCATGGCCACCCAGTCGGGCGGCGTACTGCCGTCGGCCAGCACCAGAATTTCACTCGGCCCGGCGATCATGTCGATCCCCACCGTGCCGAAGACGCGTCGCTTTGCACTGGCCACATAGGCATTGCCGGGGCCGGTGATCTTGTCCACCTTGGGCACGGTGGCCGTGCCGTAGGCCAGGGCGGCCACGGCCTGCGCGCCGCCGATGGTGAAGGCGCGCGTCACGCCAGCCACGTGCGCCGCGGCCAGCACCAGCGTGTTGCGCTCGCCGCGCGGCGTGGGCACCACCATGATGATCTCGCCCACCCCGGCCACATGTGCGGGCACCGCGTTCATCAGCAGGGAAGAAGGATAGGCTGCCTTGCCGCCAGGCACATAGATGCCCACGCGGTCCAGCGGCGTGACCTTCTGGCCCAGCAGCGTGCCGTCCTCATCGCGGTACTGCCAGCTCTGGCCATTGGCCTGCAACTGCCGCTCGTGATACCGGCGGATGCGCGCAGCGGCCTGTTGCAGGGCCTCGCGCTGCGCCGGCGTGATGGCTTCAAAAGCGGCGGCGAAATCCTCCGCCTTCAATTCCAGCGCGCCCATGTCGGCAGCGGGCAGCGAGTCGAAGCGGGCGGTGTACTCCAGCACCGCGGCATCACCGCGCGTGCGAACGTCCGCCAGGATGGACGCCACTCGTTGCTCAATGGCCTCGTCCTGTTCGTCGCTCCAATGCAGCAGCGCATTGAACCGGGATTCGAAATCGGGGTCCTGGGTGCTGAGGCGATGGATCGGGGTGTTCATGTCGAAATCGGGTTCGCCCAGACGGTCAACAGCGACCGTCTCGCGTGCAACAAGTCAATCGGGCTGGATGGCGGACTCAACGGCCTGGATCAAGGGTCTGATGGCATCCACCTTGGTCTTGAGCGCGGTCTGGTTGACCACCAGACGCGAGGAGATCGGCATGATCGTCTCCACCTCCACCAGATGGTTGGCCTTCAGCGTACTGCCCGTGGACACCAGGTCCACGATGGCGTCGGCAAGCCCTGTCAGCGGCGCCAATTCCATCGAGCCATACAGTTTGATGAGGTCCACATGCACGCCCTTGTCGGCGAAGTGCTGTCGCGCCACCTGGGTGTACTTGGTGGCCACGCGGATGCGCGAGCCTTGCTTCACGGCTGCGGCGTAGTCAAAGTCGTCGCGCACGGCCACGCTCATGCGGCAGCGCGCAATCCGCAGGTCCAGCGGCTGCACCAGGCCCTCGCCGCCATGCTCCAACAGCACATCCTTGCCGGCCACACCCAGGTCCGCACCGCCGTACTGCACATAGGTGGGCACATCGGTGGCCCGCACCAACACCACGCGCACATCGCTGCGGTTGGTGGGCAGGATGAGCTTGCGCGAGGTTTCCGGGTCTTCCAGCACCTCAATGCCGGCCGCGCGCAGCAGCGGCAGGGTCTCTTCGAAGATGCGTCCCTTGGACAGTGCCAGCGTGATCATGATGCTCAGACCGGTGGGCCCTTGATTCGTTCAATGTCCGCGCCAAGCTCACGCAGCTTGCGCTCCATGCGGTCGTAGCCGCGGTCCAGGTGGTAGATGCGCTGCACCAACGTCTCGCCCTCGGCCACCAGGCCGGCAATCACCAGGCTGGCTGATGCGCGAAGATCGGTGGCCATCACCTGTGCGCCCGACAAGCGGGGCACGCCCTGCACCACGGCGGTGTGACCGTCCACGACGATGTTCGCTCCTAGGCGCACCAGCTCGTTGACGTGCATGTAGCGGTTTTCGAAGATGGTCTCGGTGATGGTGGCCGAGCCCTCGGCAATGCAGTCCACCACCATGAACTGCGCCTGCATGTCGGTGGGGAAAGCGGGGTACTCGCTGGTCCGAAAACCCACGGCCTTGGGCCGACCGTGGGCTGAGATGCGGATGCCCTCGGGCACGGCGCTGATCTTCGCACCGGCCTGGCGCAGCTTGTCGATCACCGCCTCCAGGTGGTCGGCCCGTGCGCCCCGCAGCAACACCTCACCGCCTGCCGCGGTGACGGCGCACAGGAAGGTGCCGGCCTCGATGCGGTCGGCAATGATGTCGTGGCCCTTCAGCCCATCCCCGCCGGACGCATCGCGGGCGCACGGTGCCTGCAAACGCTCCACACCCTGCACCACCAGGCGCCGCGTGCCGATGCCCTCGATGCGCGCGCCCATGGCCACCAGCATGTCGGCCAAGTCGGTCACCTCGGGCTCCTGCGCGGCGTTGTCCAACACCGTTTCACCTTCGGCCAGAGTGGCGGCCATGAGCAGGTTTTCAGTGCCGGTCACCGTCACCATGTCGGTGGTGATGCGGGCGCCTTGCAGTCGGCCACTCGCCGTGGGCACCCGGGCCTCGATGTAGCCGTGGGCCACCGTGATCTCGGCCCCCATGGCCTGAAGGCCCTTGATGTGCTGGTCCACCGGGCGCGAACCGATGGCACAACCACCCGGTAGCGACACTCGGGCACGGCCCGTGCGCGCCAGCAATGGCCCCAGCACCAGGATGGAGGCGCGCATGGTCTTGACCATCTCGTACGGCGCCTCGGGCTTGTCCAAGCTGCCGGCGTCCAGCTGCAGTTCGGTGGAATCGGGCTCCGGGCGTTGCGCTTGCACCCCCATGTGGCGCAGCAGCTTGATCATCGTGGCCACATCCTGCAGGTGCGGCACATTGCGCAGCACCACCGGCTCGGCCGTCAATAGCGCCGCACACAGTTCGGGCAAGGCCGCATTTTTCGCGCCCGCAATGCGCACTTCGCCCTGAAGCGGGCGGCCGCCACGAATGAGCAACTGGTCCATGCCTCAGCCCTGTGCCTGCCATTCGGCGGGCGTGAGCGTCTTCATGGAAAGGGCATGGATCTGTTCGCGCATGCGGTCACCCAGCGCGGCATACACGCGCTGGTGCCGTGCCACGCGCGATCGGCCTTCAAACTCGGCCGACACGATGGTGGCGAAGAAATGACGGCCGTCGCCCTCGACTTCCAGATGCTCGCAGGGCAGGCCGTGCGCGATGTAGGTGCGGACTTCTTGGGGCGTGGGATCGGCCATGATGTTTCGATTGTATCGGCCGGGGGTTAACCCGCATTTCCGCTGGACTCAGGCTCGGATCTTGTAGCCGCGCGCCAACAGGTTCAGTGTCAGGCCGGCGACCACTACAAAGGCCGAACCCACCACCAGCAGGCTGAACCAGGGTGAGACGTCCGATTGACCAAAGAAGCCGCGGCGGAAGCCGTCGATCATGTAGAAGAAGGGATTGAAGTGGCTGATGTGCTGCCAAAACGGCGGCAGCGAGTGAATGGAATAGAAGACCCCCGCCAGGAAGGTCATGGGCATGATGATGAAGTTCTGGAAGGCCGCCATCTGGTCGAACTTCTCGGCCCACAGGCCGGCGATCAGCCCCATCGAACCCAGCAGACCCGAACCCAGCACCGCAAAGGTGATGATCCACCACGGCTCGACGAACGACACCGGCACGAATGCCGCGGTCATCACGAACACCCCCAGGCCCACCGCCAAGCCCCGCACCATCGCCGCCCCCACATAGGCCGCGAACCAGGCCCAATGCGACAGGGGCGTCACGAGCAGGAACACGAGGTTGCCCGTGACCTTGCTTTGGATGAGCGAACTGCTGGTGTTGGCAAAGCTGTTCTGCAGCACACTCATCATCACCAGACCCGGCAGAAGGGAACCGGTGTAGCCCACGTTGTCGTACACCTGCACGTGGTCTTCCAGCACGTGACCAAAGATCAGCAGGTACAGCAGCGCGGTGAGCACCGGCGCGCCGATGGTCTGGAAGCTCACCTTCCAGAAGCGCAGCACTTCCTTGCGGAACAGCGTGCTTGCCCCTTCCAGCGAAAAGCCCTGGCTCATGCTGCCGCCTCTGTGGATGCTTGCGTTCCCTGCAAGGCTGCAGCCCGCTGCGCCTCGGCCTGGGCCGGGTTCTGCATGATTTCCAGGAACACGTCCTCCAGGTCCGCGCGGCCAATTTCCAGGTCTTCCACACGCACGCCCTGTTCACGCAAGCCGCGCAGCAAGGTCTCCGCCTCTTGCGCGTCGTGGGCCTGCATCTGTACGCTGCGGCCCGTCACGCGCGCCTGCGCGGCAATCGCGGCAGGCAAGGTCTGGTCGGTCTTGAAGCGCAGCATGGTGCTGGCGGTGCCGGCCAATAGGTTCTCGGTTCGGTCCAGCGCCACGATGCGGCCCTTCTTGAGCATGGCGATGCGTCCGCACAGCGCTTCAGCCTCTTCCAGGTAGTGGGTGGTCAGCAGCACCGTGTGTCCCTGCTTGTTCAAGCGCGAAATGAACTGCCACAGCGTCTGGCGCAACTCCACGTCCACGCCGGCGGTGGGCTCGTCCAGCACGATCACCGGCGGGCGGTGCACCAAGGCCTGCGCCACCAGCACACGGCGCTTCATGCCGCCTGAGAGTTGACGCATGTTGGCCTTGGCCTTGTCGGCCAGGCCCAAGCCTTCCAGCAGTTCGTCGATCCACGCATCGTTGTGGCGAACGCCGAAGTAGCCGCTCTGGATCACCAGCGTTTCACGCACGCTGAAGAAGGGATCGAACACCAGTTCCTGCGGCACGATACCCAGCGCCTTGCGTGCATTGGCGTAGTCACGCACCACTTCATGACCCATCACCGTCACGCTGCCCGCGCTGGCCCTGCCCAGCCCAGCCAGAACACTGATCAGCGTGGTCTTGCCCGCGCCGTTGGGCCCGAGAAGCCCGAAGAATTCTCCCGGCTCAATGCTGAAGGACACGCCGTCCAAAGCCTTGAGCGAGCCGCGTGCGCCGTGATAGGTTTTCTCGACGCGATCGAAGATGACAGCCGACATGCCGGCATTCTAGGAAGGTCGGCCCTGAAGCGCGGGTTTAAGGTGATGTGCGGGTTCGCGTTCCCTCATTCAAGCAGCTTGGGCACAAGTCACGTAGAGCTGCGCGTCGCTCTTCCGCAGGACGTGCCGCCAAGGCCTTCACCGCTGCATGCCAGCGCGCGAAGTCGCGACCCTCGCGTTCAAACAGGGCGGCGAAGGCTGGCACCAGGTCCTGGTAGCTGCCCTGCAGCGCCAGAGACGCATTGTTGAGGCTCTTGACCCAAGGGTCGAAGGCGCGGTCACCCTGCCAGGCACCGTCACGCAGCTGCACATAGCGCTGCTCCAAGCGGGCTTGCAGGTCACGCTTGCGTTCCAGCCGGGCTCCATCGGCCATGCGCGAACGGTACAGCGCCGCCAATTCCGCCTTGTGCGCCTGGATCAGCAGCATCAGGTCCTGCCGCTGTGCCTGTCGACGCCGCCATGCAGTCCAAGCGGTTGGGCTCACCGACGAAGAGGCCGCATGCCGCTCCCAATGCGCCAGCCCCAGTTGCTCCACAGCCGTGGCATAGCCTTCACTGAAGGCCATGTCGCCCGACACGTACACCACCTGGTGCGCCAATTCATGGAACATCAACCGCGCCAGCTCAATCGGCGAGCCTCGCGCGAAGGTGTTGAGCACCGGGTCGCCGCCCATCCAGTTGGTCCATCCCAGGGTGGAATAGGCCGGCACGCCATACACATGCACCTCCCAACCCTGTTCGCGAAGTTGCCGGGCCTCGTCCTGCGCACGCGCCTCCTCGAAGTGACCTCTGTAGCCCACACATCCCGTCACCGGGAAGCACCAGGTCTTGAGCTCCAGCGACAGCACCGGCGCGGCCACCACGTTCCACACCACGGCTGAGCGGCCCAGGTCCGCATAGCGGCGGTAGCTCGCGTTGTCGGGCAAGGCCAGTTCTCGGCTGGCAAAGGTGCGAAGGTCTTGCGCCAGCCGCAGGCGCTCACGAAGTTCAGCGGGCGTTGAGGCGTCGGTCAACCAGTCCTCGATGGGGCGGGACGCCTGCATCACCGACCAGTGGCCCGCCACGGCACGCCCCAGATGGGCTAGATGGCCCAAGGTGCCACCGCCACCGCCACCG